>JBEKIK010000365.1:0-3373 GCA_050011795.1 Thermoguttaceae bacterium
GCGTAAAGCAATTGGCCGTTGTGGCCCCGCCCACCAATTTCGGCTCGTACAATTCCGACGTGCTTGCCACCTGTCACGAATTGGGCATCACCGAGGTTTACCGGCTTGGCGGGGCCCAGGCCGTGGCCGCATTGGCATACGGAGTGGAGGGAATTCCGCGGGTGGATAAAATCGTCGGTCCGGGCAATCTTTTCGTGGCCTTGGCGAAAAAATACGTTTACGGCGAAGTGGACATCGACGCCATAGCCGGGCCCAGCGAAGTGGTGGTAATCGTGGACGATTCCACCCGGCCGGAATATACCGCCTTTGACCTGATCGCCCAGGCCGAACACGCCCCTGGGGCAAGCGTGCTGATCGGCTGGGACGCCAAGGTTCTCGACGCGGCGGTGGCTGCGCTGGAAAAGCAATTGTCCCAGGTCGAACGGGGCAATTTGGCCCGGCAAAGCCTGGAGGATTTCGGCGCGGTGATTTTAGCCCGCGACGCCGACGAAGCCTGTGCGCTGACCAATGAGATCGCACCGGAGCATCTGCACATTGCCACTGCCGATGCCCAGCGGTTGGCCGAAAAAATCCGTCACGCCGGCGCGATATTTTTGGGCAATTACACACCGGTGGCCTTGGGCGATTATGCCGCGGGTCCGTCGCACGTGCTGCCCACCAGCGGCACGGCCCGATTTGCCGGCGGGCTGTCGGCCAACGATTTCCTGCGATCCAACAGTATTTTGAATTTTACCCGCGAAGGAATGATGAACCTCGCCCAGGACGTGCAAGTCATAGCGGCCAAGGAAGGGTTGACCGGGCACAGGGCAAGCGTGGCAATAAGGATGAAGGATGAGGGATGAAGGATGAATGACAACAAGTTATTTGTTGCCCAACGGTTTCAAGACGGAGTATTATCATACTTAGAGCCGCTAACGGAGAAATTAATTAATGTATTGCATCGTCTCATCGAATACCCTTTTGTACCCGAGGTTAGTTGCCTTGCCTTTGAGGTATTTTACGATAGTTTCAGCGAATTTTTTCCCATTCGTGTGTTTTTCCTAGATGAATTTAACAATGAATATTTTATTCACGTTAACGGACAAGCAGAATATCCTTGTGATGTAAACCCGGGATTACTTGATATTCCCTCTGTTTATCCACATGAGTTTATCAAACAATTTTGTGCCGAAGACCCAAATATCGATTATTTCACTCTCTCAAGTAAGGCTTTAATACCGTGGTTTTCAAAATGTTGGCACATAGCCGGTGGCGGCAATTTTCAGCGGAAAGCTATTATCAGGATACATGACGGCAGTCAGTATTTTGATTTAATTGAACAGATTTGGAAGGACTAAGTGTAGTACTTCACGTTATTCTATTATTATGTTATACTAATGTTCAAATGAAAGTTCGTGACGTATTAAAAAGATTACATAAAGAGGGATGGTTATTAGTTCGCCAGCGCGGTAGTCATAGGCAATTTATTCATCCCAGGATGCCGGGAAAACGAGTTACCGTGGCGGGAGATCCTTACTTGGATTTGCCGAAGGGAACTTTAAACAGTATTTTCAAACAAGCAGGCTGGAAGTGAAATGCGATATGCCATAGTCATAGAAAAAAGCGAAACGGGATACGGAGCCTATGTGCCCGATCTTCCCGGCTGCGTTGCCGCTGGAGAAACCTTGGAAGAAACCGAGCGATTAATTCGTGATGCGGTCGAGTTCCATTTGGAAGGAATGCGCGAAGACGGCGTATCGCCGCCGGAACCTACGTCGCTGGCCGAATATGTGGAAGTATAATCCGCGTTTCGCGTAACAAATCTCGCGCAGGAAACTTTTAAATCACGAATCATCGTCTATTGCCATGTCTTTTTTTCGACCCGATATTGAAGCGATGGCCGGCTATATGCCTGGGGAACAGCCGCAGGAAGACGGCATTATAAAACTCAATACCAATGAGAATCCGTATCCGCCGTCGCCTGCCGTGGCCGAGGCGATTCAAGAAACGATTGGCCGGCTGAAAAAATATCCCGATCCCATGGCCGAAAAGTTTCGTCGCCGGGCGGGCGAAG
The DNA here is from genome assembly GCA_050011795.1 of Thermoguttaceae bacterium. Taxonomy (GTDB): domain Bacteria; phylum Planctomycetota; class Planctomycetia; order Pirellulales; family Thermoguttaceae; genus JBEKIK01. Next base: position 2,054 of record JBEKIK010000365.1, read on the forward strand.
TGCTGGGCCTCGATCCAAACTGGATCCTGTGCGGCAACGGCAGCGATGACATTTTGACCATCGTCACGCGCACTCTGGTCGGTCAGGGACAGTTGCTCCGGCTGCCGTATCCCAGTTACGTGCTTTACAAGACGCTGGCCGAACTCCAGGGCGCAGGGTACGAGGAGGTGCATTTCAACGCCGATTGGTCGCTGCCGGAGCGATTTGCATCGGCCGATGGCAATCCGCGATTGGTTTTTCTGGCCAATCCGAACAGTCCCTCTGGCACGATGGTTGCGCCCGAGCGGGTTTTGGAAATCGCAAAAAAATTGCCATGTCCGCTTTTGGTCGACGAGGCTTATGTGGACTTTGCCGAAACCAATTGTCTCGATCTTGTGGCGAAGTGCGAGAAGATCATGGTTTCGCGTTCGCTGAGCAAGTCGTACGCATTGGCGGGTTTGCGGTTTGGATATCTGGCGGCCCAGCCGCACTTGATCGAGCAGTTCGTCAAGCTTAAAGATTCGTACAACTGCGATGCGCTGTCGATAGCCGCGGCCACGGCGGCAATCGGAGAGCGTGCGTGGCTGAGCGAGAATCGGGCAAAGATCGTTACCACTCGGCGTCGGCTTATAGGGAAAATGCGGGCGTTAGGGTTTATAACGCTCGATTCGCAGGCAAATTTTACCTGGAATACCCTGCCCGGCCGTTCAGTCCGGTCCTTTTACGAGGAACTCAAACGCCGCCGCATCCTGGTCCGATACATGGACTATCCGGGCTGGGACGACGGATTGCGCGTGAGCGTGGGCACGGATGCGGAAATCGACGCCCTCCTGGACCAATTGAAAACCATGGTTTAACGCATTTCCTTAATGTGGCCTTTGGTCGCAATCAAACCGCGACCAACGGTCGCGGCTTTTTGTCGGATTATTATCTAATATGTCGCGCAGCGCCAGCGTTCATCGCAAAACGGTGGAAACCGATATCGAACTGGAGTTGAATTTAGACGGTGGCGGCAGGGCCGAGATCGCCACCGGCGTGGGATTTTTCGACCACATGCTGACGCTGTTGGGCAAACACGCGGCCATGGATTTAACCGTCAGGGCCAGGGGCGATCTTCATGTCGATCAACACCACACGGTGGAGGACGTGGGCATCTGTCTGGGCCAGGCCGTGCGCGAAGCATTGGGCGACAAGGCCGGCATCCGCCGCTTCGGGCATTTTACCCTGCCCATGGAAGAAACCCTGGTCACCGCCGCCGTGGACCTTGGTGGCCGGGCGTTTCTGGTCTTCAAGGCCGAGTTCCCTTCGCACAGAATCGGCGAGTTCGAGAGCGAACTGGTG
>JBEKIK010000366.1:0-3362 GCA_050011795.1 Thermoguttaceae bacterium
AGGGAAATAGGAAATCGGTCAGGCCTTCTTGCTTGCGACAAAGCTGGGAATAGCGCAGCGACACGGTGCGGCTGGCCCCGGCTGGAACCGGAAACACGCTGGTTTTAAACAAACCCGTGCCCATCCACTCCAACAGCGCCGGGTCGCGATTTTTGCGGACTATCTCCTCGTACATGCGACGGGCCTCGCCGGCGTCGAGCAATTTGGCCGGATACTCTTTTCCGTCGATCATCAGCGTCATCTGCTCCACCGCCCCGTCGTAAGGCAATGGGAAAACAAAGGCCACCTCCATGGGCAGGCTGCCGCTGTTGACAAAGGTCTGTGAAACCTGGACCTGGGCCACCTGGTCGATCAAGCGGGCATGAATGTCCAATTCCTTGATCTTGTAACTTACCGGAGGCCGGGGCCGCGGCACAGGAATCGGACGCGGATGAGGCCAATGCTCCGGCGGTAAAATAATGATCGGCCGCGGCAAGCGAATTTGCTGATCGGGATCGGTCACTATCAAAATACCCTGGGCCCTGACAACAGCGGGCGAGGCCAAAATGGCCAAGACCAACAATCGGATGATCGTGCGGGACATGAGCGATTCTCCTTATGTGCGTTCCCACGCAGGAGCGTGGTAACGAGATACTATTTTTTCGACGGATTAAGCGGCCAACTGATAAATATGATAACCAGTTCAACACGGCAAAACGGTAACAAGTTTGTCAATTATGGTTCGCATGCTACCGCTGACAGGATTAAGACGTTTTTGATATATAATTAGTTCCCTGAGAGCTATATTTCCGGCCCGATCAGGGATTTTCCTCGTCGCCGGCAAAGAAATGTACTAAAATTGGGAAAGTGGAGAAGACGATAGGGTAGTCCCCGTCGATCGGGTTATATGGGAAAATTAGACAAACTGTCCCAATCTCAAAACCCACTTACTTTGTCGAGGGGATTTGACCCAATCTATATGCTTGATAGGATTTTAGTGTGATATTTCGTCCGCAAAATGGGAAAAAGGGGATAGGTCCAATTTGTGCAAAGCACCCTTTGGGCCGTTCCGGCAAATTGGACCTATCCCCTTTTTCCTCTGCGGATTTCTTACATCTTAATATCATCACGAAAGGAAGGAACGCTATGCAAACGGCCAAGCAACTTTCGGTCTCGCTGGTGAACAAACCCGGGCGTTTAGCCGACATGCTCACGGCATTGGCCAAGGAAAAAGTGAATTTTAGGGCTTTGGCAGTCATGGATTCCGGAACGCGAGGCACCGTACGCTTCGTGCCCGAAGACCTGCAAGCGGCTGCCGACGTGCTAGAGAAAATTAACGTTCGCTACGAAACCACCGAGGTCCTGTTGGCCGACCTTCCCAACCAGCCGGGCGGATTCCGCAAGATCTGCGAACGGCTGGCCGGCGAACATCTAAACATCGACTACGCTTATTGCTCCTTTAATTACGGCAAGAAAGCCAAAGGCGGCGTGTGGGCCGTGATCAAGGTAAACGATCTGGCTAAAGCCCAACGCCTGCTGGGCGAAAACGGCTTCACCGGCCGCCGCCGCCCGCCCATGCGCAGACCGCTGAAAGTTTTAAAATAGGCATATTTAGCCCCCGGTGAATACACCGGGGGCCGCGCGGATTTTTTCCCCTTTAAATCCGCCATGTATTCACAGCGGTCTAAATATCTATTCCAGGACACCCTTGGATAAGCGGCAGGTGGAAGATGAAGAATTGAGAAAGACACGGACCAATAGTCCCTCCTTCCCAAATTACCAAGTATTCTTATCTTGCGCAATCTTATGCGGTAGAACATTGGCGATACGCCAGTACCACCCAATGCAACACCAGTGCCATCCGACGCAACGCAAGTGCCGCTAAACATTTGGCAAATCGGATTGATTTCTGATCTTGTTCTAAAAGGCGGTTTTAGGGAAACTATCGCCGCTTTTTTGATTATCTGTCGGAGGAACTTTTCTCTAGCCCAGGCGTTTCACGCCTGGGGCTGGGTAGCAATAATATCTTTTTTTCCGCGGATTTATAGGTACGATCGACATGCGTAACATGTTGGCGGCGTTGTTAATGACTTTGGGATTGTCGGGATGTACAGTCCCGGCCTGGTCCCCTCCGCCGCCGCCGGAATTGATCCCGATTGAGCAGACGGAAGTGATCTATCCGAATCCCATATTTATCCCAATATCAGATCCACAATGTGCTTGGGAAGCAGTGGCCGACGTGATCGACGACTATTTCAAGATCGAAAAAGAGACGCCCGTGCGGCAGATCGGCGGCATGCCCGGCGAGGGTCATATAGATGAAGGCGTTATAGAGACCTACTACCAGGTCAGCCCGACGCTGCTGGAACCTTGGCGGCGCGATACCGCCGGGGAGTACGAGCGGGTGGAAAACACCTTGCAAACCATGCGTCGGCGGGCCATGGTCCGCGTGCGGCCCAGCGAGGGCGGACATTGGGTAGACGTTGCGGTGTTCAAAGAGTTGGAAGATCTGCGCACGCCCGAATACGCTTCGGCCGGAAGCGCCACCTTCCGCTACGACAGCTCATTTACACGCGTGGTCAATCCTACGGCCGGAAATCAGGCCCCCGAATGCTGGATCCCAAAAGGCCGCGATCCAATCCTGGAACAGCGGATCATCGGGCATCTGATTTTCAACTGCAACGAGCTGGGATATTCCATGCAAACAAAGGGGGCAGGGTTCGGGGTACAGGGTTCAGGATTTGGGGTTCAGGGTTCAGAATTCGGGGTGCAGGGGTCGGGATTATAAAAGTCTTTGCCGCTGGATACCCTTACGCAGTCTGACGACTGCTTCTTCAATTTGAAATTTGCAATCTCCAATTTGCAATTGTCCAATGGTTGCAGGGCGGCATATTGACATCATCCGGGTGCGCTGTTATGTTGAAAAAAGTGCCCTGCCCGCATATAAGACCCTTTTTATCTGCATAAACAGTTCAATGTTTTTTTATGAGGATGCCCGGATGTATCGCACCCGCCCTTTCGCTAACCGATTGCCGTTTGTGTTTTTTGGAAATGTTATATTCTTGTCGGTTATTTATTGCGGCCTTTCGCAGGCGGAGGAGAAGTACGCCCCGCCCGCTTCTCCGCGGATCAGATACAACTTCAACGCCGGATGGAAGTTTATCAAGCAGGACGCCCCGGGGGCCGAAAACCCCGACTTCGACGATTCGACGTGGGCCGCGGTAAGCACGCCGCACACCTACAACGAAGTTGACAGCTTCGATGATATTATCGGTAGAGGCGGGGAGAAATCGCTTTACATGGGCCCGGCTTGTTACCGCAAGCATTTCAAGCTCCCGGCCAATGCGCAAGGCAAGAAGGTGTTCATCGAGTTCGAAGGCATG
>JBEKIK010000367.1:0-3361 GCA_050011795.1 Thermoguttaceae bacterium
AAACCAAGCCTGGTATCTGCCGGTCCGATCGCCGCCGGACCAACGGCACCTGGATTTGCAAACCACGCTAAGCGCGCTTCGGCCGGTTTTGGAAAACGCGGAAATTCAGAAGATCGGTCAGAATCTGAAATACGATATCATCGTGTTACGCGCCGCCGGCGTTAATCTTGCCGGTACGGCATTCGACACCATGGTGGCCAGTTATCTGCTGGATGCCGGTCAGCGAAATCACAACCTCGACGACCTGGCCCTGGATTATCTTGGGCGCACGACCATCAAAATCAGCGAATTGATCGGCTCGGGCAAGAATCAAAAGCGGATGGACGAGGTCCCTGTCCGGCAGGTGTCCGATTATGCCGGCGAAGACGCCCTGTTGCCGGTGCGCCTGAGCGCGATTCTGGCCAAAAAACTGGACGAAAACCTGTTGAGCGACCTGTTTAAAAATGTGGAACTGCCGCTGATCGACGTGCTGGCGGAGATGGAATACACGGGCGTTAAAGTGGACGTTTCCCGGCTTGCCGAGTTGAGCGAAGAATATGGCCGGCGCCTGGAGGAATTGGAGCGGGAAATTCACGCCTTGGCCGGTCACGGGTTCAACATCGCCTCGCCCAAACAGTTGCAAGGGGTTCTTTTTACGGAATTGAAACTGCCGGTGGTAAAGAAAACCCCTAAGACCGGGCCCAGCACCGATGCCGAGGTCTTGGAAGAATTGGCCCGACTGCATCCATTGCCTGCAAAGCTATTGGAATATCGCCAGTATGCGAAACTTAAAAGCACTTATGTCGACGCCTTGCCGGGTTTGGTGCATCCGGCGACGGGCCGGGTCCACGCCTCGTTCAATCAGGTGGTGGCGGCTACGGGCCGCTTGAGTTCCAGCGACCCAAATTTGCAAAACATCCCGGTGCGCACCGAGATCGGCCGGGAAATCCGTTCGGCTTTTATACCGTGCGAACCTACATGGACTCTGCTGGCGGCCGATTATTCGCAAATCGAACTGCGAGTTTTGGCCCATTTCTGCGGCGACCAGCGCCTGTGCGAGGCCTTTGCCCGAGATGAAGACATCCACGCCCGAGTAGCCGGCCAGGTTAATAACGTCCCCCTGGAACAAGTGACCCCGGAAATGCGCCGGGAGGCCAAGGCGGTGAATTTCGGTGTGATTTACGGGCAAAGCGCATTTGGACTCGCCCGGGCGTTGGGCATCGAGCAAGAGGCGGCTGCACGATTTATTGACGGCTATTTCCAGGGGTATCCCGGGATAGAAGAATTTCTCCAACAAGTACTGGCGGAATGCGCAAAAAAAGGATATGTTAAAACCATCCTCGGACGGCGGCGGGCGATCCAAGGCGTTCGTCCCAACGCCGGCCGGCAAAGGAACCTTGCCGAACGAACCGCCATCAACACGGTCGTCCAAGGCTCGGCCGCGGACCTGATCAAGCTGGCCATGATCGCAATTCATCGGCGGCTTAAAAGCGACGGCCTTCCGGCACGGATGTTGCTGCAAATCCACGACGAGTTGATTTTTGAAGTTCCCTCCCAAAAGCTTTCCGGTTTGGCCGCGCTAGTTTCCAAGGAAATGGCCGGCGTGTGGAATTTAAAAGTCCCATTAAGGGTCGATCTCAAGGCCGGTCCCAATTGGGCCGACGCGGAAAAGATAGAATAGTGGGCAGTGGTCGGTGGGCGGTGGACAGAGTGTTTATTAAATGTCAAATAAATAACGTCATATTTTTCGTTTAGCCCCGGAGCTTGCTCCGAGTGTTTTTTCAACTTCCGCATGAAAATCATCGGCCTGCTAGGCGGCGTGGCAAGCGGCAAGAGCATGGTGGCCGGGCAATTGGCTTCCTTGGGCGCAAAAATTTTAAGTGCGGACGAAATCGGTCATGAAGTGTTGCGGAGGGCGGAAATCGAGGCCGCCGTGCGCGAACGTTGGGGCAATGCGGTGTTCGGCCCGGACGGACGGATCGATCGCAGCCGCTTGGCACGGATCGTTTTTGCACCCCCGCCCGACGGACCGCCGGCCCGGGCATATCTGGAACAGTTGACTCACCCGGAAATTATACGGATAATAAAGGAGCGGTTGAAGGCATCAGCCCGGTCGGCCGTTAAAGCGGCGGTGATCGACGCTCCGCTCCTGGCCGAGGCCGGTTTGGATAAACTTTGCGATAAACTGGTATTTGTCGATGCCCCGCCCGAGGCGCGATCGGAGCGCGCCCTGGCCCGGGGGTGGAGAAAGGAGGATTTTGCGGCCCGTGAGGACGCCCAGGAATCGCTGGATTTTAAGCGCAAACGTGCCGATGTGGTAATAGACAACTCCGGTTCTCCGGAACACACTCAAGCGCAGGTCCGGCGCTTGTGGCAAACCCTTATCCGCTGAATCCCGCCCCGCATTATTTCCCTTGGCCCATGCCAGCCGATCACGTCGATTGACTCGCGACAAATAATGATATTTGTTACCGCTCCCCCTGGTGTATTCACCCGGGGCTAAGTACATTCATATTGTTCCCACGCTCCGGCATGGGAACAAGAAAAACATCAAACAAAGAATCTAATCAATTTTCCCGCCTTCACTGCTTGATTTCCTTTTTTTCATCCTATAAAATAAGCTAATTACCCCGCCGCCGGCGCCTTCAGCGCGCCGGCCCATGTTTCATTTCAGGAGTCGCTATCTCATGTCTACGGAACAAGATTTCAAATCACAAGAGAACGGTTTTACCAACCACAAGCCGGAAGAAGGGCCTATTCCGCCCGCTACGGCCAAGGTGAAAAGCTACAACGACTATCATCTCGACGACGAGGACGATCCGCTTTCGCTGGCCGAGGAAATCGCCGCCGACAGGGATGCCGGCAGGGAAGACATCCACGCCAAGTACGAGCAGATCAAGCAATCGGGCGATACGCACATCGCCGAATTGCAGCGGATGTCGATGCCCGAACTGATTGAAGAAGCCCGCAAGGATAACCTCACCGATTACGCGGGCATCAAGAAACAAGATTTGATATTCAAAATACTCAAGGAGCGGGTGAAACTCAACGGGTTGATGTACGGCGAAGGTACGCTGGAGATTCTGCCCGATGGTTTCGGTTTCCTCCGCAGTCCCGATTACCATTACCTCTCCTGCCCGGACGACATCTACGTTTCGCCCAGCCAGATCCGGCGATTCGGGCTGAAGACCGGGGCTTGGGTATCGGGTCAGATCCGCCCGCCCAAGGAAAACGAACGGTATTTCGCCTTGCTGAGGGTGGAGGCTATAAACTGGGAGGATCCGAACCTGCTTTCGTCGAAAATCTTCTTCGACGACCTTACGCCTTTGCACCCGGACCAGCGGATCCGCATGGAGACCACGCCCGACGAGATCGAGATGCG
>JBEKIK010000368.1:0-3359 GCA_050011795.1 Thermoguttaceae bacterium
CAGAAGAAAGGAGCCTTCAATGTCTCGACATGCTATTTTTTTGCAAGAATGCCCGGTATGCGGCCGACCGCTGGAAATCCGCAGGGAATATCAGCATAAAAAAGTAGCTTGCCCGCACTGCGGCGGTTGGTTCACGGCCATCGACGCCCTGCGCCATCCCCTGGACGTTTGGAATCAAGGCAACCGCTTGCTCCACAGGGCGGATCAGTTGCTGGAAGAGTGCGTCGCCGGTAGTTCCGCAATGAATTAACCCGCATTTCTAACCAGCGTGTGCCACTGCTTTTGAACTTACCGGTCTGTCGAGAAATACGGATTAGCCGGGCTGATGGGGAATATCGACGGGCGCCGACATTGTGATCGTGCTTCTGGCTTGTTTTGCGCTGATGTGGAACCCATAGCGGCCTAATTCCACAAGGCAGCAAATAATGGCGATCAGCAATGCAGCCACGGTCACGGCCAACAACACGTTATACGGATTGGCGACGCTCAACTTGTTCAGCAAAGATTTTAATCTTGACTGCGCCGGAACCGCTGCGCTTTCAGGGGGGACCGATTCGATTGGCTCGGGTTTTTCCTCCTCCGCGGCCGTCGCCGGCTCTTTTTCAGCCTTGGCTTTCGGTCCCTGCTCGGGCAAAGGCTGCTCAGGCGCTCCGTCGGCAAGCGGTTCCAACGAACCGGACAAATCCCCGGACAGAGTCAGCTTTTCAAAATCAATTTTTTTGTCTTCAGGTGATGACACAACCGCCTCCCGGCTCTGGGCTGATAAGACGTGCAATTTTTATTTAAGCCTGCATTCACAGGTGGACAATCTCTTTAACCTGTATTTATTCCTTTGCTATTCAATTATAATTACCTATCCACAATTCTGCGAGCATAATAATATGGATTAAACACTACGTACCCCCCGCATATACTACAATTGGTGTCATTTTTTGTATGTCAGGAAATCAATATCGCGTTTTCTTCTCTGAACCGGGCCGAAATTACCTCGGAGCCGGGCCGTGTCGGCCCGGATTACCGTGGCGACACGCCACGGCTCTGTTTTTTCCACTACATTCTTTTTCTAAAACTTAATAGCAAGCAGACATGGGCGGTTGCCCTTGAAAGACATCGGCGACTTTCACACAATGAGGGCATTATTCCAAAGTCTTTTTTCCCAAATTGAACGCAACCGCAATATGTCCCCGACCGATGACTGGCATTCATTGTATCCGTTCGAGTCGCACGAGATTCGCCTAAACGGCCTGCGATACCATTATCTGGACGAAGGCGCAGGGCCGACGCTGCTTTTGGTCCACGGCAATCCCACCTGGTCGTTTATGTGGCGGGAAATCGTCCTGGCGCTAAGGGGAAAGTACCGGCTGATCGTGCCCGACCACATCGGTTGCGGATTATCGGACAAACCCCATCCGGCGCAATACTCATACCGGCTGGCCCAGCGCGTGGCCGACCTGGGACGGTTGATCGAGCATTTAGATTTGCAACATATCACGCTGGTGGCACACGATTGGGGCGGGACAATCGGCATGGGCGCGGCAGTGGCCACGCCGAAGCGATTCGATCGTTTCGTGTTGATGAACACGGCCGTGTTTCTGGCCAAGCGATGTCCGTTTCGCATTCGGCTTTGCCACCTGCCCCTTGTGGGTCAAGTTGGCGTGCAAGGTTTGAATCTTTTCGCCAAGGCGGCCTTGGATCAAGCCGCGGCGAAACAGGATCGCATGACTTGCGCGGTTCGCGCCGGGCTGATCGCCCCTTACGACTCCTGGTCAAATCGGACCGCCGTTTACCGTTTTGTGTGCGACATACCTTTGCGCCCCAGCCATCCCACTTATCAAACGCTCCTGGATATTGAAAAGGGCCTGGCCCAATTCAGCCGTCATCCGGTTTGTTTGATCTGGGGCATGAAAGACTGGTGCTTTACGCCCGAGTTTTTAGAGCGTTTTTTGGAATTTTTCCCCCGGGCCGAGGTCCATCGCTTGAGCGACGCCGCCCATTACGTCGTGGAAGACGCACACGAGCAAATAATCCCCATTTTGGAAAAGTTCGTGCCGCATTAGTATAATAGTTTGTTCCAGAGTGGGCAGTAAACTGCCCACCCATGAATCCCTATTTACCCCGATTCCTTATTTCCTGCATCCTGATCCCTGTCCCATTTTCACTGTCCCCTGTCCCCTATTTACCATGTCCGACTTTATCATCCGCGTTGACGGTGACGATTTGCTTTTTAGCGCGTCGCATTTCATCACCTTTGAGGACGGCGCATGCGAATCGCTGCACGGGCACGATTTTCACGTGGCGGCCGAGGTCCCCGGCCCGTTGAATCCCCATCAATATGTCCTCGATTTCGTCATTCTGCGCGAGATCGTTAAAGGCATCCTCAAGGAGTTGGATCATCGCGTTCTGGTGCCCCAAAATCATCCGCGGATCGATCTGAGGACCATCGGCAAGGAATTGGAAGTGGCGTTGGGCGCCCGCCGTTGGGTCCTGCCCAAGGACGATTGCCTGTTGCTGCCGGTGCTCAATACGACGAGCGAAATGCTTGCCCAATATCTTGCCGGGCGGATATGCGAGGGTTTATCCGAGCGACATATTTCCCTGCCCAAGGGCATAAAGGTAGAAGTCCGTGAAAGCGGGGGATTTACGGCGATATACCGGCCCAGGGGCAATGAATAATTTTTTATTGCACGCGGAAATATTGTTGTTGGGTCGGCAGTTTAACTGCCTCCCCAACATTACGTGGCGATGAATAAATTTTTATTGCACGCGGAACGTTATCAATCTAAACTGGAATATATGGCTGAAGAAAAAATACGCCGTCGGGTTGCGTACGAGGCCGCTCGGTTGATCTACACCCAGGAGGAGACGGGCTACTTTCAGGCCAAGCAAAAGGCCGCCCGGCGCATCCGCGGCGTGGGCATCCATGCGGGCAAATTGCCCGGCGACGGGGAAATCCGCAAGCAAATCCCGGCCGTGGTCGAGGCCGTCGAATCGCTTAAACGCGATCATGCCCGCGCGCTAAAAAAAATCTCTAAAAAACATTCTTCCAAGAACGCATCGCCCACGAACGAACCTTTCGACCGGTTTCGCCTGTACGAGTTGTTGCTTTTGCCCTTGGAAAACATAAAGGAAGATCCTAAAACGCATCCCGAAGGCGATGTTTTATATCACAGTTTGCAGGTTTTCGAGCTGGCCCGCGACGCCTTGCCTTACGACGAAGAGTTCCTGCTGGCGGCATTGCTGCACGACGTGGGCAAGGCCATCGACTCGCGCGATCACGTGGCGGCCGGCCTGGAAGCGTTGAGCGGGCAGATCACGCCCCGCACTGCCTGGTTGATCGAACATCATACCGAGGCCCTATC
>JBEKIK010000369.1:0-3351 GCA_050011795.1 Thermoguttaceae bacterium
CTCCAAGCCATATCAATCAAAGGCTTTGACTCTCACGGCGGCGCGATACAGTCGGATAATATTTTTATTTATGATGTCAGTTGTTGGACAATAAGAACTCAGTTTATACATAAATTTCATATTATCATACAATTATAACGGTAAAAACAATTATTTTACGTTTAACAGTCTTAAAATTGCGTCTTGACTTGCCGATGCCTAAAATTCCTAAGTGGGAAATTAATATTTGGGGGGGATATACCCCTGTTTGCAGGGTGGCCGGTAAGAGGTTGTTTCATGCGGTAGAATATCGTAACAATATCGGGAATGCCCATGGCCACACCGGTTGTCAATATTTGTGCCGACTCTCATGCCTTGGCATTCAGGGCAGCGGACATTGTAATCCAGGCCGCGCGTGACGCCGTTGCACAACGGGGGCGATTCACCTTTGTTCTATGCGGCGGATCGACGCCCGAGAAGACTTACGCCCTGCTCGCCGAGGCCGATCGGGCAGCGGCCATTGATTGGCCGCGTGTATATCTTTTCTTCGGCGACGAAAGATTGGTTCCGGCGGAAGATCCCCGCAGCAATTTTGGGCTGATCCGCAAAAACCTGCTCGCGCGGGTCCCGATCCCTCCCGCAAATATATTTCCGGTTCCGACCCAAGGGCGTAATGCGGCGGAAGCCGCGGCGGCGTATGCTAAAATGCTAGCCGATTTTTTTTCCAAGCCCGAGCAAACAGTTCCACCCCGGTTCGATCTGATTTTTCTGGGTTTGGGCGGCGATGGTCATACCGCATCGTTATTTCCCTTTGCCGAAGCGCTGGATGTGACAGATACCTGGGCGACTTGGACTTCGCCCGGTACAATGCCGCCGCCCGTGGACCGCATTACTTTAACCTACCCGGTGCTTAACGCGGCCCGGCAGGTTATATTTCTGGTATCGGGCAAGGATAAAGCCTCGGCCCTGCGCGACGTCCTCGAAGGGCAGGCCTCTTACGAGGATCGTCCGGCGGCGGGCGTCCGGCCGGCGGATGGCACGGTAATCTGGCTCGTCGATAAAGAAGCGGCCCGATTACTGACACAAAACCACTGAAATTATAGGCACAAACGCGGAGGAGTTTTCATGACATCACTTAAAGATCAGCCGCCACGGCGGTCGGGAGAGAATGTTGGCCGGCCGAGCCAGGCCGGCAATCCGCTTATGGAATTGCGGAATTTGGGGCAGTCCTTCTGGCTCGATAATATCCGCCGCCAATTGATCGCCGGCGGCGAACTGGAACGCCTGATAGCCGATGACCACGTGACCGGCATTACCTCCAATCCGTCGATTTTTGAAAAGGCGATCGCCGGAAGCACGGACTACGACGATCTATTGGCCGGCGCCGCGAAAAACAAGGACCGCCGCGCCATGACGCTCTACGAGGACCTTGCAATAAGAGACATAAAAGACGCCGCCGATTTATTGCGGCCGATATACGAGCAAACGCGGCGTCTGGACGGTTACGTGAGTCTGGAGGTTTCGCCTTATTTGGCACACGACGACAAGGCCACGGTGGCGGAGGCGCATCGGCTTTGGGAGAAGGTCGGGCGCGAAAATCTTCTGATCAAGGTTCCCGCCACGCCGGAAGGCATTCCCGCCATCCGGCAACTCGTTGCCGAGGGAATCAACGTCAATGTTACGCTGCTTTTTTCGCGGAAGGTCTACGAGAAAGTCGCCGACGCTTACATCAAAGCCTTGGAAGAGCTTGACTCACGTGGAGGCGACGTGAGCCGGATGGCCGGCGTGGCAAGTTTCTTTGTCAGCCGCATCGATTCATCGGTCGATGCGATCGTGGAATCGCGGCTTGCCGCCGCCTCGAACGACGCGGAAAAAACCGGACTGCGGTCGATTCCGGGCCGTGTCGCCATTGCCAACGCAAAGTTGACCTATCAGAAATTCAAGGAAATATTTGGAGGCAAGCGTTGGCAGGCGCTTGCGGCGAAAGGCGCCCGCGTTCAGCGGCTGCTGTGGGCCAGCACGAGCACGAAAAACCCCAATTACCGCGACGTGCTTTACGTAGAGGAACTAATCGGCCGGGACACAGTCAACACACTGCCGCCGGCTACCTTGGACGCCTTCCGCGAGCACGGACATTCTCGTCCCAGCCTGGAAGAAAACGTCGACGATGCCCGCGCGGTCATGGAAACCTTGGCCCAAGCGGGCATATCAATGGATGAGATTACCGACAAACTGCTTGACGAGGGGGTGCGGCTGTTCGCGGAATCGTTCGATCGCCTTCTGGCCGCGGTCGAGAAGAAGCGGATTGCCGCGCAGATTTAGCCCTCGACCGCAATGAGAAAACCACGGGAACAATCATTATGGCTAAAGAAACAATTATCCACGAGGAGCCGACGCCGGCCCAGAAACAGTCTCCATTCGTTCTTGAGACCCAGCGGCCGGATCCGTTTACGCTGATCATTTTCGGGGCCACCGGCGACCTGACCACCCGGAAATTGCTGCCTGCGTTTTTCGGTCTTTGGCAGGGCGGATTTATGCCGGAATCGTTTGCCGTGGTGGGCGTCGGCCGGCGTGACAAAAACGATGATCTTTTCCGCGAAGAGATGCGGACCGCCATAGCCAAGTCGCGGCCGGATTCGCCCGCTGCATCCGACGGCTGGAACGGCTTTCTGAATCGCATGTTCTACCATCGGGCCGACTTTACCTCAGTCGAAGGAATGAAAGGAATTGCCACAAGACTTGGAAACCTGGAGGCGGAACAAAATCTGCCGGGCAACCGGCTGGTTTATCTGGCGACCGATCCGAAATACTACGGTCCGATTATCGAGGGCGCGGCCCGGGGCGGGATAATCAATGAGTACATGAAATCGCCCTGGGGACGGGTGGTTATCGAGAAACCGTTCGGCCAAGACCTGAAAAGCGCGTTGGAACTCGATCGACGGATCTTGTCCGTCTTGGTGCCCGATCAGATTTATCGTATCGACCACTATTTGGGCAAGGAGACTGTGCAGAATCTGCTCGCCTTCCGCTTCGGCAACGCGATCTTCGAGCCGCTCATGGACCGTCAATACGTCGATCATGTCCAGATCACCGTGGCCGAAACCATTGGCATGGAAGGCCGGCGCGGGGCCTATTACGACCATGCCGGCGCAATTCGCGACGTGGCTCAGAACCACTTGTTGCAACTCCTGGCATTGGTGGCCATGGATCCTCCAGCCACGCTAAAGGCCCGCGACATCGAAGACGCCAAACTGAAGTTGCTCCGCAATATCGCTGCCCGCAAAGTGGTCCGGGGACAATACGGCTCGGGCACGTTCCAAGGCGAAGCTGTCCGCGCATACCGCGATGAAGACGCGGTCGCGCCGGACTCGA
>JBEKIK010000370.1:0-3346 GCA_050011795.1 Thermoguttaceae bacterium
CCAACTCATTCCACCCCAAACGCTTGCCGCAATACAGGCCATAAATCCGGCGAGCAACGCGGCACAAGCACGATTGCGAACCGTACTGTTTCCAACGGCAAAATCGGATCGTTCGGTGTGATATCGCATGACAGATAGCAGTTGTCGGTTTTCAGTTATAAGTTATCAGTTGTCAGCTTTCAGTTGTCATCGCAAAACCGCAAGCGGTTCCTTTTATCATTCACCCTTCCGCCTTAACGCCGAGTATCGTATGGCGTTTTGGAAATCCATTCGGCGGCGGGTTGTAGGACGGGTAATGGAGGGCCGAGGACCGAGGGAGCTTCGGCCGCATTGGCGTTGACGTTTCTCGGCCTATACTGGTTCGATGCCGGTTGCAGGATTCCCCATGTTGGAGCCGCCGCGGACTCGGCTTGTTGCAACAATGGGTTGCCTGAAACAGCAGTACCGGAAGGCACTCCCTGCTGGATCCCGGAGGGATTGTATGTCTGGGCAAAAGTGTTTTCATCCACCCAGCAAACCTGATCGCCTCCGCCGACGAGCATATTTTGCCGGCGTGCTTGTTCCATTTGCAGGGCGATTATACTCTGTTGTTGGGCCTGTCGGGCCTGATCGTTGCGTCCCAAATGTTCGTAGACCACGGCCAGGTTATGCCACACGTCCGATTGCTTGCGCAAGGAAAGACTATATTCCAGCATTTTGCGGGCGTCTTCGTAGTTGCCGTTGCGGGCAAGCATCACGCCCAGATCGTTGGCCGCCATGAAATTTTGCGTGCAAACCAACAGCGCCGCCTGATAAAACAGGATAGCCTTGGGTCCGGCGGCCTTTGTGCCCGGGCCTTTTCCCTTTGCCAATTCCTCGTGTAATTTTCCCAGGGCGTGCAAGGCCATCGAGCCGGCCACCTCGCTTCCCTCGGCTTGGGCAAGTTTCTCCTGGGCAAAGGTGAAGTAGCTTTTCAACGCCGTTAGCGCAGTGACGGAGGCGATATCGGCGTCCTTCAACACCGGGGTGCTGTGACCGGCGATGATGGCGGGAAGATCCAGATCGGCTTCCAGCCGGGCGCCGCCGGTAAGGAAATCTTCCGCTTCTTTCAAAGCCGTCAAGGCGGCCGCCAACGACTTGCCGTGGGTTTTCGTCCTTCCATCGGCATCCAGGCCTTGCGCGACTAGACGCAAGGCGGCTATGAATTCCGATCGAGCCGCAAAATAGGCTCCACGGCCGGCCAGCTCGAAACCGTGGCGGGTTTGCCGGTCGGCCTGCCGGGCGATGGATTCCATCTGCTCCGAACGGACCGGTAAATCTTTTGTAGTTGCCTTGTCGGTGGATAAAGGTTCGGTCGAAGGTTGGGCTTGTTCCCGATCGGTTGATAAAGCGTCGGACTGGATATTCACAGCAGTAATTTGGGCCGGGGCGGACTGTGCCGAAGACGCCGAGTTTGCCACGGCCTTGGACATCTTCGACGCGGGAGATGATTCCGCATTGGAATTGGCTTCGGCAGCCAAATCCGTCTGTTGGTTTGGCAGTTTATCTGTCTGTTGGTTTGGCAGTTTAACTGCCGAACCAACATCGGACGAAATCGCTGGTCCAATCGACGATTCCGCATTTTCTTCGGCGATAGGCGCCTCTTTAGGCGTCCACATAGGAGGAGAAGAATCGGCCGGGGATCTGCCGAAATCCTCCTTGGCAATCAAGCCGGAAGGGGGAATAGATGCCAATTCAGACTTCTCGGCCTCCGCCGAATCGGCTAATATCGCCCCATCGGCTGGATCATTCGGATCGGTTTGCCGTGCAAGAGAATCGGTGGTTTGCCGGGCCGGACACGCGGCGGCCAAATTCGGCTGCGCTTGCGTATCGTTGGCGAGCAAACAGCGTGCCGAATCGCCCGCCGGAAGCAAATGCGGCTGTGATGCCTTGGCTCTTGCCGGATTGGAGGATGGCGAGGAATTGGCGCCAAGCTCGTTATCCGGGGTCCATGAGCAAAAATATATCGATCCCAACCAAGGCAACGCGATCAACACAAGCCCTACAATAACTTTATTCGATCCATTAAGCACAATCCGCACAAAACGATTCATCGTTATCTCATGTTCTTCCATGAATAATCGGTATTCCATGCCATATTGCCCGACGATCTGTGCGGGCAGTTATCATTTTGACAGATCGGCCGATTATTTCGGTTGCGCTGAAGGAAAATTGCCTTTCAAGGCCCCACTGAACATGGCCGGGCCAAACAGCCGTTAAATAAGGTTTAATTGGAACATGACAAGCGTTGTTAAAGGTATATGCCTTTAAACCGGCCCATCGGTTCCCGGCGATTCGACCTGAAAATCCGGCCCAAAACATGCAACCCCCCGGCTTGATCTTCTATCCGGAGCGGATAGGCTATTGCCATGCTTTTATTCAAGAAAAAATTCCTGCCCGCGATACGCTCCGGTCAAAAGACTCAAACCATCCGAGTTTGGAAATACCGGCGGATGCGGCCCGGGCAGCGCAGTTACATCCCCGGCGCCGGATACATCAGGCTCACGAAGGTCGAAGAGGTGCAAATTGATGCGCTCACCGACGACGACGCCCGGCCCGACGGCTTCGATACGGCCGACCAACTTCGCGGGGAAATCGTCCGCCTATACCCCCGGCAATTAACCAATGGTTATCGGGCGTACCGGGTCGTCTTTAATCTGCTGCCTCCGGAAGAACAGGTGAAAAAAAGGTAGGTGGTAGATGCCTTCAAAGGTTCAGCATCCGCAGCACTGTTTCGGTCAGATCGAAGATGGATTGAGTCATGGCTTGCGGATCGCGATGGATGACCATCGCCAATCCGCCCAGGATGAGCAATCCGGCGAAAAAAAGGACTAGCCCGCGGGAACTGCGAGTCACTGTTTCCTGACTAAGCGCCCCGGCCAGTCCTTGTTCCAGGCGGCGCCATCCATGAAGATCCTGTTTTCCCCCCACCGACTTTAGCGACACATTCCGCATGGTGCGGAAGTTATCGATGGAAAGCTGCACTGCCAGATTGGGCAACACCAGGCTGTCGCCGGCCCAACGTGCGTCGCCATCCAGACTGGCGACCACCTCGGCCAAGATCGGGCGGAGTTTGTCGGCGGAAATATTATAAATCACCAGCCTGGGGCGCAACATCAGGATGCCCATGGCGACCGACAGGCCGTAGAACGTCAATACCATTACCCAGGCGTAGGGTCCGTATCGCATCACCGATGCCTGGGGCAGGAACAGCTCGAACGGCCCGACAATCAACATGCCAGTCACGGCCAAGGCCAAAGCGGCGGCATCGCGCCCGCCGGAAACCAAAAGCGGCCGGCGCGACAAGTTGACCATTCCCAACAGCAAC
>JBEKIK010000371.1:0-3345 GCA_050011795.1 Thermoguttaceae bacterium
GCAAGGTCCCCTCTAGCTCCCAGCTTTCCCCGCCGTGCCCTAGACCGGTGCACATTTACATGTCCCCGGTTCATGTGAACTATAGATTTGACTTGCGGGGAGTCAAATCACGGGCCCCGGCGCCCGTATCTTTATTGGAAATACACGAAGATACCGAATAAATCCGCCAAAATAATCGGTACAATGAATCGCATTGTTGCCAAATTGCCACACGTGATGAATCAAGGCAACTCGACAACGGCCGCGATGTTGGCATCTGGCAACTATGCTTCGAAACGTTATATCCAATCCAGCCCGAAATCCAGCGCGGCCGGCGAGTGAGTAAGCGCCCCGACGCTGATCCGCTCGATTCCGGTTTCGGCAATTTGCCGAACGCTGGAAAGCGTAACGCCTCCCGAGGCCTCGAGTTCCACATTTGGATTTATTTTATTGCGGCGCGCGACCGCCTTGCGGAGTTGCTCGACGGACATATTATCCAGCAAAATGATATCCGGTGCGGCGGGCAAGACCTGTTCGAGTTGTTCCAAGGTGTCGACTTCCACTTCGATGATTATCGCGGAAGGATCGTTTTTTGCCTCGTGTTCGGCAATATAACGCCGCGCGCGCAACACCGCTTCGGCCGGCGTGTAGCGTGAAGTTTCCCCAAGAGAATTCGCGCCCCATGCCAGATGATTGTCTTTGATGAGCACGGCCTCGGACAATCCGCCGCGATGATTCCATCCTCCGCCGCAACGCACGGCATACTTTTCCAGACGGCGCCATCCGGGAGTGGTTTTTCGGGTGTCGAAGACCCGCGCCCCGGTCCCGGCCACGGCATCGACGTACGCGCGCGTCAAGGTGGCGATGCCCGACAGCCGGCCGAGAAAATTCAACAGCGGCCGTTCGGCGGCAAACAAGCCTTGTGCCGGTCCGCGGATGACGCCCATGCACTGCCCCTGCTTTATGCTTTGACCGTCGCTTGTTTCAGGCGACCAGTTAAGATTTTGATTGACGGCGGCCAAGGCGGTTCTCACTCCGGACAAACCGGCGACCACGCCCGGTTGTCTTGACATAATCGAAGCCTGGCCAACGGCATTCCGAGGGACAAGCGAACAGGTCGTCAAATCGCCGGCACGGCCCAAATCCTCATCGATGGCCAATCGCAGCAGTGCTTGCCAATCCGTCTGCATAAGGTCGTCCCATCGGCATTGGTGAAATTCTTTTTTCACGTACTTGGCTCCAATCGCGGATCGCAATTGCGGGGATGGCATAAGTTAGCCAGAACCATTATACTTGATACAATTAAATATGGAATTATATCAACATCCATACTGATTTATTATAATTATGTCATCCCACGCCCCTCGCCCCTCGCCTCTAAAGCCTAGCCCCTGGTCGTTGCGGCGTGCCGATCAATCGGTCGTGGCAGTGTTGGTGCTGTTGGCCTTGGCGGCGATTGGGGGCTGGTGGATTTCCAAAAGCAGCCCGGGGAATAGATTGGCCGAAGCCGATCAGGCCCAACAGCGCACGGCCCGCTTCCAGGTTGATATCAACACTGCCGATGAATCTGAATTGAACCAGTTGCCTGGCATCGGCGATACGCGCGCACGGCGGATTATCGAAACCCGGCAAACCGCCGGCCCCTTTGCCGAGCCGGACGATCTGCGCAACGTGAAGAGCATTGGTCCCAAGATAATGGAACGCATCCGCCCCTACTTGCCGCCATTGTCAAAAGAAAAAAAACGTAATGAATAAGAATCATGCCGCAAAACTCAGTACCACTACCCACTATCCACTGCCCACTGTCCACTATCTAATCCCGTGTTCCAACTAGTCAGCCCATTTCAGCCCGCTGGAGATCAACCCCAGGCCATCGAAGCCTTGATAGCCGGGCTGCAGGCCGGCAAAAAACATCAGGTTTTGATGGGAGTGACCGGTTCGGGCAAGACTTTTACCATGGCCAACGTTATTCAGGCTATGCAACGGCCCACGCTGGTCATGTCGCACAACAAGACGCTGGCCGCCCAGCTCTACAGCGAATTCAAGGAATTTTTTCCCCACAACGCTGTTCATTATTTCGTCAGTTACTACGATTATTACCAGCCCGAGGCCTATATCCCCCAGCGCGACATCTATATCGAAAAAGATGCTTCGATCAACCAGCAGATCGATCGCCTGCGCCTGGCCGCCACCAGCGCGCTTGTAAGCCGCGACGATGTAATTATCGTGGCCAGCGTGTCGTGCATTTATGGACTAGGCTCACCCGAGGATTATCGGGCAATGATGGTCGGATTGGAGGTCGGGCAGAGCGTGGATCGCGACCAGGTGCTAGCCAAACTGGTCGATATCCAATACGAGCGGAACGATTTTGAATTTCAGCCCGGCAAATTCCGCGTGCGTGGCGACTGCGTCGAAGTTTGGCCCACTTACGAGGAAACCGCCTTCCGCATGGAATTTTGGGGCGACGAGGTGGAACAACTCTCGATTATCAATCCGGTAAGCGGCGAAGTCGTCGAACGCTCTGAGCGGATGTTTATCTACCCCTGCAAACACTTCGTTATGCCCGAGGAGCGCATACAACAGGCCGTGGATGAAATCCGCAAGGAATTAAAAGACCGCTTGGAACAGTTCAAGGACCAAGGCAAAATGCTCGAAGCCCATCGTCTTAGCGCGCGCACGCGTTACGACATCGAGATGTTGCACGAGGTGGGGTATTGCCCGGGGATTGAAAACTACAGCCGGCCGCTTTCCGGGCGCCCGCCCGGATCGCCGCCCGACACTTTATTCAGCTTCTTTCCCCATGATTTTATGCTGTTTGTCGATGAATCGCACGTCACGGTGCCGCAAATACGGGGAATGTACGCCGGCGATCATAACCGCAAGGCAACGCTGGTCGAACACGGCTTCCGCCTGCCCAGCGCTTTGGATAACCGCCCCCTGCGGTTCGAGGAATGGGAGGCGAAATTCAAGCAGGCGATTTTCGTCTCGGCCACGCCCGGACCGTACGAGTTGGAAAAAACCGGCGGGCAAACGGTCGAACAGGTAATCCGTCCCACCGGTCTTTTGGATCCGGAAATCGAAGTCGCCCCCGCCAGAACTCAGGTGCCACATCTTTTGGAGCAGATCCGACTGCGAGCCAAAGCGGGCGAACGTGTTTTGGTCACTACCCTGACCAAACGCCTTGCCGAAGACCTGGCGGCGTATTTCAGCAAGCAAAACGTCCGCTGCAAATGGCTCCACAGCGACCTGGACGCCTTTGAACGGGTGGAATTGCTCCGCGATCTGAGGCAGGGAAATTTTGACGTGCTGGTGGGAGTAAACCTCCTGCGCGAAGGTCTGGACCTGCCGGAAGTTTCATTGGTGGCC
>JBEKIK010000372.1:0-3342 GCA_050011795.1 Thermoguttaceae bacterium
TAAAATCGAAATCGCGATCCCGGACAGCAACGTGCAGGATGTCATGCAGACCATCGCCAACACGGCGCGAACCGGGCAAATCGGCGATGGAAAAATCTTTGTCACCAACTTGGACCAAACAGTTCGAATCCGCACCGGCGAAACCGGCGAACAGGCGCTCTGATCACATTCGATAAGCTTTTGCCCAGCATACCTCACCAGCCAGGCTCATCCAACGAAGTTAAGTGCCCACTTGCTTCAAGGGTGAGCCTGCTGGCTTTGTAAAACCCTCTGCCTAACAAACCGCTTGCGGTTTCGCTATGCGCCAAAAAGAACCCCTTTCCCGCCTAATGGGTGGCGTACCTCCGGAAAACCATGCCTAAAGTGCATAATTTATCGGTGATTATGGGCCATCGGGAAAATCCGGCTTCTCATGCTTCTGCAAGCCGATGCAATCTTGTGAATTGACCCTATTGTTTATGCCGGCTAAATTACATTAAGAAACTATCCAAAACTCCCCTCTCCGGGCACCGACCGAAGGTTGGTCGGGAGAGGGCTAGGGTGAGGGCGAAACTGGCCTTGCCGCAATCAAGTCCATGGACCTGAATTACTACAAGCGCTATCGGATGGAAATCGACCTTTTCGGCCGCGATTTGGGCTGCCGTCCGTTACCCCAGGGGTATCATATATTGCCTTGGGACGATTCGCTTCTGGAAGCCTTTGCCCTGGCCAAATATAATAGTTTTCACGGTGAAATCGATGCCAATGTTTTTCCCTGCCTGGGAGATCTAAACGGTTGCCGGCGCTTGATGTCCGATATTGTTCACAAGCCCGGGTTTTTGGCCCAGTCCGCCTGGCTGGCGGTTTATTCGCCCGAGGGCTGTAGTCAGCCGGAATATTGCGGCACCATTCAAGGCATTCGCGATAAATCGGGCATGGGCGCGGTTCAAAATCTGGGCGTTACGCCCGAGCACCGCGATCTCGGCCTGGGCACTTGCCTGCTATTTCACAGCCTGGACGGATTTCGACGTTCGGGAATTCGCCGCGTTTTCCTGGAAGTGACCGCCCAAAACACCGGAGCCATCCGCCTATACCATCACTTGGGCTTCCTTACAATCAAGACGGTTTACAAGGCCGCCGAGGCGGCTTATTCGACGTAGGCTATTGGTAATTCAACTTCCTTCACGGAGAAAATGTTTATGATTTCCTCAGAAATATTACGACGCTATACTTATTTTGCCGGCATCAGCGAGGAAGGCCTTAAACAAATCGCCATGATTGCCGAGGAAAAAACGATACCCGCCAATACCAGGATTTTCAACGAGGGCGATCCGGCCGCCCACATGTTGATCATCGTCAGAGGCGAGGTAAACATCCAGTTTCTACTTGGCAACGGCGAACTACGCGTGGTCGATACAATGGTCGAAGGCGACCTGCTGGGCTGGTCGGCCTTAATCGAACCGTACAAGATGACCGCCAACGGCACTACCGCCAAAAACACCGATCTAATCCGGATCGATGCCGTTAAACTCCGCCAATTATGCGAAAAAGACTCGTCGCTGGGCTATCGCTTGATCACGCAAATCGCCAAACTCCTTGCCCACCGCCTGGAAGGCGCCCGCGTGCAGTTGGCCGTGGTATAATAAAATAATGCACGAACTATCCATCGTTGACGCACTGATCGAGCAAGTCGGGCGCGAGCTCCATCGAGCGGGCCATGCCGGGAAAGTCCGCGGTATTGAAGTGAGCATCGGACGGCTCTCGGGAGTCAACTGCGATTCGGTCCGCTTCGCTTTCGAGCTGCTTGCGCCCGGCACGCTGGTCGAAGGAGCGGAAATCTTAATTCACCAGACCAAAGCCGCCTGCCGCTGCCAGACCTGTAACGCCCGGGTGGAAATCGACGATTTGGTCTTCCACTGCCCCAAATGCGCCGGCGATGACATCATCATCGAAGGCGGGCGCGATCTTATATTGAAAAACATCGAAGTAGATGATACGCAGAGAGTGGAGAGTGGAGAGTAGAGAGTGGAGAGGTTGGCCCCGGAGCTTGTTTCGGGAGTGTCATAGTAGGGTGCGTGAAACGCACCAAAAATAATCCATAATATATTCTCGGTGCATTCCATATATATTCTCGATGCATTCCATACACCCTACTAATCATGAAAATCCTTGCCGCGAAAAAAATTTTGAAGGTTAACGACCAACTCGCCGCGGATAATCGGGCGAAATTGGACGCCGCCGGCGTGTTCGGCGTCAACGTGGTGGGCTCGCCAGGCTCGGGCAAAACCACGCTCTTGGAGGCCTTGTTCGCTGAACTCCGCGGACGCCTTAAACCGGCCGTGATCGAAGGCGACATCGCCGGTTCGATCGACGCCCAGCGCATCGAGGCCCTCGGCGTGCCCGTCGTGCAAATCAACACCGACGGCGCTTGCCATCTCGACGCCGCCATGGTCGCCTCGGCCATGGGCGAACTCGATCTGTCGGCCGTCGACGTGCTTTTTATCGAAAACGTGGGCAACCTGGTTTGCACCGCCGGTTTCGACCTGGGCGAACGCCTGCGGATCGTCGTCTTAAGCACCCCCGAAGGCGACGACAAAGCCCTGAAATATCCGGCCATTTTCCAAGGCTCCCACGCCTTGTTCATCACCAAGACCGATTTGACGCCGCATCTGAACTTCAACGCCCAGCGGATCGCCGCCGACATGAAATGCCTGGCCCCAAAAGCGCCGGTGTTCCAGGTCTCCGCACTAAAAGGCCAAGGCATCCCCGAAGCCGCAACCTGGCTGGCCGAGAAGGTTGATAAGAAACAGTAAAAAATTGTTTATTGAATCTCAGGTAATGGATCTTTCCACTCCACCGAAGCCGTATCCGCGCCGTTTGGCGATTGCCGTGCGCGGGGTGGTGCAAGGAGTGGGATTTCGGCCGTTTGTTTATAATTCCGCCCTGGCAAAAGGGCTCAGCGGCTGGGTGCTCAATGAGGCCGACGCGGTGCGTATTGAAGTGCAGGGCCGGCATGCCGCTTTGGACGAGTTCGTGGAATCGTTGCACAATGCACACCCGGCCCAAGCCCGAATCGACGAGATCGCGATCCGCGAAGTGCCTTGTGAAGAAGATCGTACGGCGGCATTTGAAATCCGCATGAGCGTCGAGAACGTGGTGCCGGGACCGACCATTCCGGCCGATCTGGCCGCGTGCGAACAATGTCTGGCCGAAATCCGCGATCCGGCCGAGCGGCGCTATCGTTATCCGTTCACGAATTGCACCAACTGCGGACCGAGGTGGTCGATCATCGAGAAATTGCCGTATGATCGGGCGCGGACGTCAATGGCCGGATTTACGATGTGCCCGGATTGCCGTGCGGAG
>JBEKIK010000373.1:0-3330 GCA_050011795.1 Thermoguttaceae bacterium
TACCGCGCCTACATAGGCCCCTTCGGGCACGGCCAACTCGGCCTTGCCCGGCCCGGTCGCGTTTTTTTCGGACATTTCCAGGCTCTTGGCCGCGTACTCGGGATACTTGGTGTAGAACAGCCCGCCCGCCCGGCCGCTGGGAAAGTTCCATTCGTCGTAGAGCGTGCTCAGGGGAAACTTGTTTTTAAGCCCTTCCTCAATGGCCAGCCTATATAACCTGAAGTATTCCTCGCTGAGATACGGGACGCCCTGATCGCTTGGTTTGCGCTTTGACCCGCGCAAATAGGCCTCCGACAATCCGGTGGTCGGTCCGCCGGTAGGTTCGATCATGAACGACCCCCACGAGTCGCGCTTGACGTTTGCCTGGACGGCGGCGACGACGCCCTCTTCGGTCAGATTGGAAAGATTGAAATGCATCCAACAGATCCCCCGGTACTCGGCCGGAGGATCTTTGAATTGGGCGTAATCGACGGCGTAATCGTCGGCAAGAATTATTCCCGCCCGGCTGAAACATGCCGCGATAAAAAGCAGGATCAACAGTAAATTATTTTGAGATTTTTTTCGCGTTTTCATAATTTAGTACCATCTTTCATGAATGCCGTGCTAATCATCTTTCGGAAAGGGGTTGTGTATCAGGTAGGTCTGGCTTGCCTCCGCTATTCGTTTTCAACCAATCTTCAATCTTGTTGGCTTGCTCCGTTTTTCCTTGCGTCTTAGCAAGTTCCAATGCCTTTTGGGCCGAAGCCACGGCCTCAGCCGACCGGCCCGTCTTGGCATAAGCCAACGCCAAATTGTAATATGCCTCGGCAAACTCGGGTTTAAAACGCAAGGATAACTTGAAATGCTCAATCGCTTCTTGCAGTCGGCCTATATCGACTAACGCGCTGCCCAGGTTATTGTGGGCTTCAGGGTAATCGGGCTTCAATTGCAAGGCTTTTTGGAAATTCTCTATCGCCTCCTGAATTCTACCTTTTTTGACCAATGCAGCACCCATATTGTTGTATGCCTCTGGATAATCGGGTTTCAATATCAAGGCTTGCCGGAATTGCGTGATCGCCTCATCTAATTTCTCTTTTTTCAGCGATTCCTCGCCCTGTTTGTATTGTGCCTCGGCCTCCTTTTTAAAGTCTTTGGCCTGTGTAACCTGCTGTGAATTGATCTTTTCTATATATTTAGGGACTGCTAACAGGACTTCGGCTGGAACAACCAAACACGTTTGCAGTTCATTGGAGGCCGTCGTGACGGCAAATCCGAGCGGAGGCGTCTCGGGAAATTCGGGAATCTTCTGCTCTAACTTCATTTCTGGAAGGATAATGACAGACGGCATCCGCTTGATAAAGTCGATCGCTCCCTGCGGGCTTATGTAAGCAACCAATAGGGCGTCCGGGGGCAGAAAGGCGGCCGTCTTCGATACTCCGGCATTGTCGGCCAGGCCCGGCTTGCCCTGTTTGATCGCTTCGATCGTTTGCTGCAAGTGCTCTTTGCTCACATAGCCTATGACGATGATATGCTCGTCAACGGGCGCCAACCAGGTGACGATCTTTCCGCCTGGCCCCAAAAGGGTTTCCATAAGGCGAGCTTGTTGCGGCATTTTTGCGACACCGGGCGGCTGCGGGACGTTCATGCTGATTTGCAGACCGGCAACACCCCCAATTTCACTTTTTTCGACGATTGGCGGTTGCAGAATCGGACTATTAGAGTCCTTGATTAACTCGCCGTAGTGCCGGAGATACTTCTCATAATTTGCCATGAATGATTGAGAATTTTCGACCTGCATCACTCCAATAAATTTCGAGTAGATCGGCTCACTACTTTGGCCCACACCCAGCATGAACGATGCACCGCGAATTCCTTTTATCGCCTGAACCGACGTTTCCGATATCTTATCGACTTGTTCCGCGCTCAATCCGTACAGATCAGGCATGGACTTCATGATGTTGAAGGAGAATTTCATCAACTTGTCCAACATTGTTTCGGAAACTACCCCGCCGCCAGCCGACACGAAAGGCTCATCAGGAAGCCCTTTTAAGAGATTTTCGCCCGCCGGATGCTTTTGCTCTATGATATGGCCCCAATCTCCTCCGGAAACCAGTGACGTACGGCTGGTTATGCGGAGCGTGTTTTGCTTGTCGAGTTGCAGGCCGAACCCACAAGCCGAGACTTCCTTTTCCGCGGCTTGAAAGATCGACGCGTAAATGTCGAACACGGCCGCTGCCTTTATTCCCTGCTCGCCGGCCTGTGCCAGCGACGGTTTCATGTTGCGAATCGCTTCCTGCGCCCTGGCCGATACCCGCTTGATTCCCGGTTGCAGAATAACCCCGGCAACGTCATTTCCAGCCAGCCATTCGCGCCACGGCGCCAATCGGGCCGGGACTTCTTTGGAAAGCTTTAATGTCTTCTCCAGGACATCCTTGTGCGAAATGTCGGTCAGCGCGGCATAACCGCCGATATTGCGTGCCCAGGCCGGGGTGCGCATAACCTCGATCTTGGTAACAGCCTCCTTGGCATCTTCCGGTTTCAACTGCTGGATGAACTTGTCGTAATCGGTAACGGGCATCAAGAGAATAATCGTCGGTATTGCACCGTCTATTTCCGGCGGTAGAAGTATTACGCCCATTGTTCCGTTCTCATCCAATCCATCTTGGACGCCAAATTGTTGTTTGAGCATCGCCAGCAGGCTAGGCACTGGAAGCTGCATCTCCCGCCCCAAAGCCTGGATCTTGGCGTCTACGGCGGCCGGGCGGTTGACCAGCAAGAACCCCGAAGCCGAGTCGGGCACCAACTTGAGGATTTCTTCCGCGGCCGGCGCGAAAGACGCGGCCAAAAAAAGAATGTACGCAATCGGCAATGCGGCGATAGCATGTCGTCGAGTCATGATAATCCCCTCCAAATAGATTCAGGTTTAAATAACTAACGGCCACTGTTTTTATATTATCGCCGTCTGATACTGTGTCTACAAGGCGGCGAATAATATAATTGGCGATATTCTCCTCAAGATTTTGGGATTATCGGAATTTGAAAACGCATTGAATTGCACAAACCGTGTCCTGAAAAGCCGCTCCTTGGCAATCTATTGTCCCGGTTGCAACGGCCGGATGCAATCAATATGATAAATAGCTGTCATAAGGCGTTTTTTTGTTTTTGAATTGTGCATGAGTAGACTCGGGGTTGGTAAACCAGGGAGGTTAAAGGCCGTGAAACTTAGAACGCATCCTGAACTATCGAGACGCACTTTAAAAAGCATAGGCGCGATGTTGGTTCTGCTGACGGCGATCCATCCGCTTTGGTCGATGACCGTCGAGGAGCGCCGCGAATATCTCGATAAGCTCT
>JBEKIK010000374.1:0-3323 GCA_050011795.1 Thermoguttaceae bacterium
GCAATGGGCTTATGGACAATCCCGGAGACGCTTTGCACCAACCCATTCACGGATATTGAAGGTTCGACGGCTCATGCCATCATCAATCTTCCCGCGATTGTCATTATGGTATTGGTGACTTGCGTCTTAGTGCTTGGCATCCGAGAAAGCGCTCGAACTAACGCCCTGTTGGTAATGATCAAGATCAGCGTGGTGTTTTTCGTGATTCTTGCCGGTTTGGCATACGTGAAACCAGCCAATTGGAACGCCATTCCTGTGACCCGCAGGGTTTTGCCCCAAGAGCGGGTTATGCTGGGTTTAATCAAAGAACACTTGGACCAGGAGTTTAAGGGAAAAAACGTATCGCGAGCCGAACTTGACACGCTCGCGCAAAATATGCAAAAAATGTTGACCGCCAGTTACCGTATGGAGTGGGCGGCCGGGGAAGTGGATCGGTTACGGAAAATCAGAAAACTTTCGCCCGAAAAAGCTCAAAAAGTTATAGATGAAACTCGCGATCAATATGGCCAGGATTTACCGGTTGAAAAGGCCGATCGCGAGGTAGTGGAAAAGTTGCTTCCGAAAGTCCGCGAAGCTGGAAAGGCAAAAGCCAGTCAACCGTGGGGGATTCTTGGTTATTTCGGTTTGGACCGCTGGCTGTTGCCCTTGGATGACGCCACCCGATCGCCGTTTGCGCCCTATGGTTTTTCCGGGCTGATGGTCGGCGCCTCGTTTGTGTTTTTCGCCTTTATAGGCTTTGACTCGATTTCGACCCATGCCGAGGAAGCCCGTCGTCCTCAACGCGACGTGCCTATCGGTATCCTAGTCTCCTTGATCTTGTGTACCTTGTTATATATCGCGGTGGCAGCGGTAATTACGGGCATGGTGCCGTATCCGGATATAGATATTCATGCGCCGATAGCGGCCGCTTTTACCCAGCGCGCCGCGGCGGAAAAGAGCATGACTCTCCGTATTTCGGGCGGATTGATCGCCGCGGGCGGCCTGGCCGGCATGACCAGCGTGCTATTGGTGTTGTTTTTAAGCCAGGCCCGGATATTCATGGCCATGGCCCGGGACGGACTATTGCCCATGATATTCGGCCGCGTGCATCCCCGCTTCCGTACGCCTCACATCGCCACTATGGTGACTGGCGTCTTAATATGTTTAGTGGCCGCCCTGACGCCGATTAACAAACTGGCGGAGATGGTGAATATTGGCACGCTTATGGCTTTCGCCATGGTCTGTGCCGCCGTAATGATTCTCCGCGTGCAGCGGCCTCACGTGCATCGTCCATTCCGCTGTCCCGCACTTTTTTTTATCGCGCCGTTCGGGATCCTGGTGAACGTCAGCTTAATGCTTTTCTTGCCGCTGGATACCTGGTTGCGTCTGGTGATCTGGCTGGCCATCGGGATGGTGATTTACTTTACCTACAGCCGCCGGCACAGCCTGTTGACGCAACACTTGCTGCGCGAGATCCAAACCCCCCGTTCCGATGAGGGCGATGAAACGCCTCATCCGGCGGGCGGATGACGACTATTGCCAAGGGCAGCCCGGATCAGAAACACAACTTTTCCAGTTGCGGATAATCGCCTTGATAAACTATTTCCGTCATTTCCAGCCCAAGATGGAAAAAACCGCCGCCCATCGGGCTGAGATGTTTGGCCACGGCGCGCATAAAGGTCGTATCGTCTCCAAGGCGGAAGCCTAAGACGACCTCATCCAGTGCGCGTTGCCGATCGAGTATTATTCCCACCCCGGTGGTGGACAAGTCCTGGGTTACGGCATGAAAGGCATCGCCGACCTGCAATTTCCCATCCTCCAGCGGAACCACCAGAACGACCAAGGTCAGATTCACCCGTTTATCGCGGCGAGGACCTTCAAGAAAGGCCTTTAATTCCGGGCAATTATTATTGATTACTTTAAGAACAAAATTCTGTACGCCCAGTGTTTTCTTCCGATTTTGAAGTAAGAACACGGCATCAATCTCCCATTACCAGGCCGGCTGTTTATCCAATGCAGCCATATACAATAATAGGTCCGGAATTGATATCTTTGGCCTGGATTAGCGCTATCAATAATGCGATATAACCCGGTTTTAACGGAAATACCGCTAATCGCCGCAATTTACCCGTTGACGCCATGTTTTGCATGGTATAATTTTCGCGTTTTCGACCTGGATGGAAAAGAAGAATAATTATATTAAAAGGCACCCGGCCTTCTTGGAAAACAGGATTAACTATATTAAAAAGCATAATGTTAGGCGGATATCTTACACCCGCCGGCGAGGCCCGTCACCTTAGCCTTCGGCACGACATTCGGCAAACATATCAAAGTTTAAGAGCATCCTTATGACTTCGCGAGAGTTGGTTATTCGCACCCTTAACCACGAACCAACCGGACGCGCGCCGCGGGATTTGTGGATTACCGACGGCATGGAAACTACCCACTGCGAAGCCGTGGCCGAAATGAATCTCCGTTTTCCCGGCGATATCATTCAGCCCGATATCGCGCCGTCTTACGGCAAACGCGCCCGGGGCAAGGCAAATCAACTCGGCCAGTACACCGACTCCTGGGGCTGCACTTGGCAATTAGCCCAGCCCGGGACCCCGCCTGAGCTGAAGGTCTCGCCTCTGGCGGAGAAAGGCAAAATTGCCGAATTTCGTCCGCCCATGGAATTGCTGGATCCGGTCCGGTTCTCCAAAGTCAACAAAAGTTGCGAAAATACCGGCCGTTTCGTGCTCGCCCGCTGCGAAACTCAACCCTTTGATCGCCTGCGTTTTCTCCGCGGCGGCGACGCCGCCCTGATAGACCTTGCCCGCGGTACGAAAGAAGTCCGCAACCTGCTGAAAATGCTGCACGAATTCTCCTGCCAGGAAATGGAGATGTGGTCGAATACGGAAATCGACGGCGTGGCCATACGCGATGACTGGGGAACGGACAACTCGCTGATCATTTCCGTGGAGATGTGGCGGGAAATATTCAAGCCGCTATATCGCGAATACTGTAAAATCCTCCATACCAAGGATAAATTCGTCTTTTTCCAATCCAACGGCAATATGTTTGATATCCTTGCCGATCTGATCAAAGACGGCATCGACGCAGTCCACGTGCAACTGCACTTGACGGACCCGGAAAAATTGGCCAAACGTTTTCGCGGCCGGGTGACTTTCTGGGGCGAAATCGCTTCCCCGAACGTCCTGCGGTCGGGCAATCCGACCGAACAGCGCGAGGCGGTACTGAAAATCCGCCGGGCTTTGGACTTCGGCTGCGGCGGTGTGATCACCCAATGCCAATGGGACCCCGACGTCCCCCTGCAAACCATAGCCGCCGTATTCGAACAATGG
>JBEKIK010000375.1:0-3322 GCA_050011795.1 Thermoguttaceae bacterium
CGCTCCTCTTTCGATAAGCGAACAATATATTTCTTCTGCATGGGAAACCTCCTTGTTTCCCACAGTATCCCTAAAAAATACACTATGATCAATCCCAATTATTAACCGTGACACAGCACTAGCATATTTCATATTTATTCCCTGTTTATATTCTCTCTTACCAAATGTAATATTTCAAGAGCGTTACCACGCCGGCGGTTCGCCTTGCAGTTGTTTGGCAATTGCACCTACTAGTTCGTTTAATCCCTGGCCGGTGACGGCCGAGATTAACAATACTTCCCGACCGAGTTCGGCGGCCAGTTTTTGCCGCGCCTCGTCGGCCCGGGGCAGATCGGCCTTGGTCACGGCCACGATTTCCGCCCGCCGGGGTAGATCGGGGTCGTACTTTTCCAATTCCGCACGGATCGCCCGATAGTTCGCCCACGGATCGCCGCCGTCGTCGGGCAGCGGCTCGACCAGGTGCACGAGGATTCCGGCGCGTTGGACGTGGCGGAGAAACTCGTGCCCCAAACCCGCGCCTTCCGAGGCCCCTTCGATCAAGCCCGGGATATCGGCCATGATGAACGAGCGATCGAAGTCGATCTGCACGCGCCCCAGATACGGAAACTTGGTCGTGAACGGATACGCCGCGATCTCGGGCCTTGCCCGGGAAAGCCGGCTTAAAAGCGTGCTCTTGCCGGCGTTGGGTTTGCCGATCAGGCCCACGTCGGCGATCACCTTCAACTCCAGCCGTAGCGAGCGGGCCTCGCCCGGATCGCCGGGCGTATGTTGCCTGGGTGCGCGGTTGGTGGCCGACTTGAATCGCACGTTCCCCTTGCCGCCCTTGCCTCCTTGGGCCGCCGTCACCCGATCGCCGGGCGCAGCCAGGTCCTTGATCACGTGCCCGTGCTCGGCGTCGCGCACCACCGTGCCCGGCGGAACAAGGATAATCAGATCTTCGGCCGAAGCCCCGTGGCAATTCGCGCTGCCGCCCGGCTGACCGTCATTGGCCTTCCAGAGTTTTACGTGGGCCAAGGCCGTAAGGCTGTCAACGCCCTCCCGGGCCAGCAGGATCACGCTGCCGCCGTCGCCGCCGTCGCCGCCGTCCGGACCGCCGCGAGGCACGAATTTTTCCCGGCGGAAACTGACGCACCCGTCACCCCCTTTGCCGGCCTCTACCCGGATTTCCACTTCATCGACAAACGTCATCGCTGCGGGTTCCTTAAAGATGATGCCCGATCTTCTCGTCCGGCAGGGCCAATTGCCGGCGCAACCGATTGACCTCCGCGTCAAGCGGATCCAGATCGCGGCGGAATTGGATCGCGCCGCGACATTCGCTTTCCAAGTGCGTGAACAATCCCGAGGCCGATGAAGGCGATTGCCAATCCACCGTCAGCCGATCGATCTCGCGGCGCAGTCCCAGGCGCAACCGCCCGGTCAAGGCGAATATGAGCACAATGCACCACAGCAAAAGCCAGAAACCGGCGATCAGATAAAAATCCAATCCCAAGGCCGGCGTCGGGCTTGGCCTCAGCCAGGAATCGAAAAAGAAATTTTTCGCCAAACGAAACAAAAGACATCCGATCATCGCACAAAACAGCACTTCGTAACAGCCGCGGGTAAACCAGCCGGTGTGACGCGCGGCAAGCCGGGCGACTAGCGATTCCAGATCGGCCGAGGCCCGGGCGATAAAATTCGCCCCAGCCGCTTCGGACTCGGCGACCACGGTCGGTTGCGACGCGCCGCTGCGGTCCAGTCCGGCCTCGGCGGCGTATCCGTCCAGAATGAGCACGGCCTTGTGAATTTCGGCCTGATCCCAGCAGTCCGCCGCCGCCCGATCAAGACCTTGGTCGGCCTGCCGGTCTTGACGCCGTTTTCGCCAGGCATGCAGGCCTTCGAGCGTTCCCCACAGGGCAATCTGCGCCGGAGTGCGGGCGCGCAACAAAAGCCCACCCAGCGCCCAATTGCCCAATCCTTGATAAATCCGCAAGGCCAGGGCAAAAGGGCTTAGTCCCCAGCGCGACGCGGTCTGGGCCAGCAATCTGTTCTCCCAGGACCGCCGGCTTGAGAGCAGTTCGGCGCGCATTTGTTTGGCCGACAGCGAAGCCAGAACTCCGCGCTGCTGGCGAATGGCGTTTATCGTTTGCTCGACCGGGGGCGTGGCTTCGTCCAGCCGATTGCGGCACCCGGAAAGAGTATCGGCCATTAGATCGAGAAAATTCGCACGGCGGATGCGGTTGCCCGCCGCCCCGGCCAGTTCATTGAGTAAAAGATCGACCAATTGCGCGAATTCACCCCGCGGCTGGCGATTCTCTCGGGCATCGGCCAGGGCCGACAAGGAATCGATAAAAAAAATGTGTCCGGCGTCATACTGATCGGCCAGCACCGCGCGCCAATCGTCGCGGATGTCGTCCTCGGCGT
The DNA here is from genome assembly GCA_050011795.1 of Thermoguttaceae bacterium. Taxonomy (GTDB): domain Bacteria; phylum Planctomycetota; class Planctomycetia; order Pirellulales; family Thermoguttaceae; genus JBEKIK01. Next base: position 2,401 of record JBEKIK010000375.1, read on the forward strand.
CGGCATGGGTTTGCACGAATACCAGTCTTGCCCCGGGGGCCGCGGCCGCCAATTCCTCCGCCACCCGGGCGCTGCGATATTTTTGCTGCGTGGCGGTGACCAGCAACACGTCGCAATGAGGCAATATCTTCCGCAACCGGGCAAGATTGCTGTCCGGCTCCAGCCATGCTTGTGGTGCAGCCGTCCCGGCCGCCTGAGCAGGCAAGACGCCCGAGAGACAAGTTATTTCCGGACAGTCGCCCGGCGTTTCCTCGGTGGTGTCTGGATCGGGGCAATCGACCAGCACCAAATCGCGGAGCATGGGCAAATCGCGCGTGATGATTTCCACTCCGGCCGGATCGATGCCCAGTATTTCCGGCGTGATGTCGCCGCGCAAGATGAGCGTGGGCCTGGTGGTGGTGGGACGCCGGCGTCCGGTTTGCACCGCTTCAGCGCCTAAAATCGCATTAATCAACGCGCTTTTGCCCGTTCCAGTGCCGCCCAGCAACGCCACCACCAGCGGCGCTTCCCACCTGACCCGCATGGCCGCAAGGCGTTGCTCGAGTCGGCGAACCATCGCCCGGCAGGTCTCGGCCGGCCGCCAATCGGGCGCGGCCTCGGCCCAACGATTCAGGCGCTCGATTAGGGCGTCGATTTCGGAAAGCAGTTCCAGTTGGGCCAGTTCGTTGGCGGGCATGGAAGTAGGCTGTAGAATTTAGGCTGTAGGCTTTAGGCAGTAGGCTGTAGGGATAAAGGATGAAACCGGTGGCAATTTCATATTATCCACTATCCACGGCCCACCGTCCACTGCCCGGCGTATAATGCCCGATCAGCGACCGAACAAATCGGCGCCCGCCAGGCGGCTGTTGAGAGTCAGGAAAACAAAGTCCTGTGTTAAGTTACAAATCAAAATAAGCCCACGGGTTGCAACCCGTGGGCTTAG
>JBEKIK010000376.1:0-3310 GCA_050011795.1 Thermoguttaceae bacterium
TCCAGGGGAGCGGTCAGGCGGCGGAATTGGACCTGGTTTACGAATTCGATTTGGGATTTGTCGCCGTGGCGCCGGTCGGCACACAGATCCTCGACGGCGGCGACGATGCCCGACTCGTCGAGGATCGGCGGGCGCAGTCCTCCGATCAGGCGCCGCGCCTCGCCCACGCTTTCGCGGATCAATTGCAGAACGTCATCCAGGATTTTGCGTGACGCCGGCAAATCTTTATTCTCATGTGTGGTCTCCAGGCTTTGCAGCTTGAACAGCGCGCCGGTCAATTGTTGCGCCAGGCCGTCGTGGATTTCGTATGCCATGAGTTTGCGTTCGCGTTCCTGGAGGTCGATAAGATGCCGCAAAAACCGTTGTTCCTTGCGGATCGCCGCTTCGGCTTGTTTGCGTTCGGTGACGTCGCGGGCAACGGCCATAATCAGGCGATTGCCGGCGGTTTCCAGGCAGTTTATGCGGACTTCCACGGGATAGGTGCTGCCGTCCTTTCGCCGATGGAGGCCGTCGATGTTTATGGGAAAATCGGCGGTCGGCCGTTTCCAGACAAATTCAAGATGCTCTTCGGGCTTAAAACCGACCTCGAAGTCGAACACGTGCATCTTCAGCAATTCTTCCCGGCTGTAGCCGGTAAGCTCGCAGCTTCGTCGATTTACGTCGAGTATGCGGCCGTCGTCGTCGTGCAGGAAAAAGGCGTCGGCGGCGTTTTCCACCAACAGTTGGAACCGCCGCTCGCTGACTTGTAATTCCCGAGTCCGTTGGGAAACGAGTTTTTCGATCCGCGCGGCGTGCCCGGTCAGCAAGAACAAATAACCCGCGATGAGTCCCGTAATCAGCAAACCCGCCAAGAGTGCAGCCGGCGGTTCCCATCTCGATTTACCCGAGAAATAAATGTCCGTGGGAAGGCAATAAGCGAGCCAAGTACGGTTGGCCACGACGATGCGTTCCTCGTAGCGAATGGGGGCGGAAGATTCGGGAAGCGGCGATTCCAAGACGGGCAGGGCGGTCTGGCGGATTCGTGAAGGAGACGAGAAAATAGGATTCGTTTTTTGCGGGTCAGTCACGTCGAATAGATAAATGTCCACGCCCGTGGGTTGTATCAATTCCAAAGCGCTATTAACCACGTCGCGTAATTGAAACACACCCAAGATAAAACCATCGGCGGGAGGGGGAGGATTGCCGCCTTCCGTCGAAGAGTGCACCTCATTTTGCGCGTCCTCGAACATGTAGATTGTGAGTTCTGATTCACTCTTGAGTCCGGGTATATTCACGTCGGTAATGGCGGGACCCGGTTTAGTCTCGGCCCGATCCATGGCGGCAATACACTCGGGCAGCGAACCAAGATCAAAACCAAGCATGTCTTGATGCTTGGCCTGCGGCTCGATAAATAGGATGGGAAAGTACTGTTTGCGCACTGCCGCCGGAACGAAGCTTTCGCCTCGTCGCTCGGTTATTTGGAATTGAGGAAATCCGGCCTTCTTGACGGATTGCTCAAATGCGCCTCGTTCTTCCGACCGGACGCGAGGCATCCAGGCCAATGTTTTGATATCGGAATGTTCCTCGAATACGGAGTCGCTGAAGATTTTGAACTCGTTCCTATCGACATCAAACGAGCCCGCGTAAAAAGCCTTGACCAGACTCATAATACCCAACTGATCGGCGAGGGCTTGCTTGACGGCCGCCACCTTTTTTTCGGCCTCCAGGCGGAATTGAACCATGGCCACCCGGCGTTCCTGCAAGCGGATGGTCCAGAACAAGACAAAGGAGACAACCAATCCGCCGACTGCCACCCCGCCTAACAACCACCATTGCTTGTAGCTTAAGCGGTGAAACCGCGAACCCTCTGGTTTGGCCACGACTGATTCAAGATTTGTGGTTCGAGTTGCCATCATGGCGCCTAAATCTTGTCTCGTGCATATAAGGGATTCAAAAGTGCCCCCTCACATGGATGGTCTGTCTATGGTCATTATACGGCTGCAAGGGCAAAGCAACAATAACCCATTGAAATTATGGTCGTAAATTAGTCATCCGGCCCTTATAATCCGCTTGTTAGCGGCGAATTTTTTGCGAAAAATCCGGATCGTCCCGATAAAGATATGCCTGGTAGTTTATCCGGGCGGCCTCTTTGGTCTGTTGAAAAGTGCCGTTGTGCTCGATTAAACCCAGGTCGTAGGCCAGACTGTCGGCATAGCCGGGCAACAGCACGCGGTAATCATAAGGCACGCGGTCGGGTTTTAGATGATTTATGTGGCGGCGGATGTTCGTCGTGCAATTGTTCGTCAGGGTGTTGTAAAACTCCGGCTCGTCGATCAGCTTGTTCACGCGCCGCATCACGTCCACGAACAACTCCCGGGCTTGTTCCGCCGTTGCGGTGCTGCGATAAAGATACACTTCGCTCGGCGACTTGTTGGCATTCTTGACGATCACGTCGCGCTCGTCCGCCACCACGTACATCAGTTCATATTGACGCAAGAAACCCTTAAGGACATTGTATTTTTCCCCTTTTTCGCGGCGTATTTCCACCGATACCGCCACGTAATCCTTGTCCTCGAAACCGAAACTGAGCATGGTGTGGGCAATGCCCGGCATTTCGTTAAACGGCACCACGATAAGATCGACCGTCGTAAGCTTGCCAAGGTCGAAAGTCTTATCGTAATAGTAAACGTCGAAATCGTCGTATGTTCGATACTGACTGGAACGGATGTTGCGAATGGCGACCTTATCGCCCCTGAAATCGGCCTTGGGCATGACTTCCATTCCCGGAGTCCAGTCGCGGTCGTTCGATGGCTTAAATGACTTGAATAAATCCTCATTAAGTTTAAGCGAGGGGAACATCGGGCCGTCGTCTGTAGCCGTTTGCTGCTTTTGCTGGGTCTCGATTTTGCATCCACAGGTCAGGAGTATCGACAAACCGATCCATCCGGCACAAAGGCCTGTTTTACCAGACAGACGGAACAGTCTGAATTGAAAGATGCGCAAGTTGGGCATTTTGAACAAACGCCAAAAAACAGATAAGATGCTCGTGAATCGACATAGTGACAAGCGGAGCGATTTGTACCCGGAAATCCCTTTTCATGCAAGGCGAGAAGATCAACCGATCTAGTTGGTTGCCTTTGGCGCAACTGTTTTAATCTTGGATAGGACTTCGGCATCAGGCGTGACCTGGTCGATGTTTGGGGGGATTTCGGCTTTGGCGTTGCCCAGGGCCCAGGCTATGCCGCCCAGGAGGATCTGCCGGAAGATTTTGTTTTTCCAAATATCTTGGCGGTGGCCCAGCGAGGTGTAGAACACGCGGCCTTTGCCGTAC
>JBEKIK010000377.1:0-3302 GCA_050011795.1 Thermoguttaceae bacterium
CATACAGGTCAAGTTCGCCGCCGATAACGGCGGAGTGGTCATCGACAAACTAACCGCCAGTTGCAATCAGGCCACATTGAAAATGTCCCTGCGGCATACGGGCTTCGATGCAGACAAGCCCTTATGGCTTCACGCCGAAATCAAACAATTGGAACTGGACCGGCAATTGCTGGGCGTCCTGCCCGGACCCTTGCAGGAACAATGGCGGAAATACCTCCCCATCGGCGTAATCGACGCCGATCTGACGCTCGAATTCGACGGCCAAAATTGGCGCCCGGAGACCTCGGAAGCATTGTTTAGTTTCTCAAATATTTCATTTACGTATTATAAATTCCCCTACCGGGTCGATCACGGCAAAGGATCGCTGGAATTGAAGAACGACCTGCTCACTTTAGACGTCACCGCCTACGGCGGCACGCAGCCGATACGGATGAAAGCCGAGATAAACAAGCCGCTAAACGGGCCGACTGGCTGGTTCGAGGCCAAAGGCGACGACATCCAGATAAACAAGGAAATCATCAAGGCTCTGCCCGAAAAGCCGCAAGAAGTGGCCGAATCGCTCAATCCCCGCGGAACCCTGGACTTCTATTATCGCTGTTGGCGCGACGTTCCAGACCAACCAATGCACCACTATCTGTGCCTGAACGCGAACGGTTGTTCAATCCGCTATAGCAAGTTTCCCTATCCGATAAACAACATTCGCGGCCAATTGAAAATGTTCGACCACTCCTGGACGTTCAGCAACTTGCGGGGCATGAACGAATCCGCGCAAATCACCGGCGAAGGTTATCTCATGCCGTCGCTCAAGGGAAACGAGTTCGTGTTGAATCTCGTGGCAAATAACGTGCCCTTAGATAAGGAACTCCACGACGCCCTTGCGCCCAACATCCAGCAAGCCTGGAACGATCTGAAACCCCAAGGCATGGTCGATCTTTCTGCCCAGATCTGTTACCTGTCCGAACAAAAACAACTCAGCCTGGGCGTGCGGGTGGAGCCGAAAAGCGAAATGGCTTCCATCGAACCGGTGCATTTCCCCTATCGCATGGATAAACTGCAAGGCGTGCTGCTATATCGCGACGGGCATGTCACCTTGCAACATTTCGAAGCATGGCACGGCCTGATAAAAATTCAAACCGAAGGTTTTTGCGATTTTCTGCCCGATGGCCGCTGGAACTTGCACCTGGCCGGGCTGACGGTTGATCGGCTGCAGCCCGACCGCGACCTGATCCTCGCCCTGCCCGAACGACTGAAAAAGGCCGTCATTACACTCAATCCCGCCGGCCCCATAAATCTCTGCGGCAATCTCGACCTGTTCCACGACGGCCGGCAGGGCCAGCCTTTGCGCTCCCAGTGGGACGACGTGCGGATAAACATGGTTCAAGGCGCCATGCAGTGCGGCGTGAAATTGGACAATATTTGGGGAACCGCGACCCTTTCGGGACAATTCGACGGACAAAATTTCTTTTGCCGCGGCGAACTCAACATCGAGTCCCTTAACTTCAAAGACTGCCAATTCAAGCATGTAATGGGCCCGATCTCGATCGACGACCAACGCGTGCTCCTGGGCAGTCTGGTCGATAAGGCCGCGGACGGCATGCCCCTTTTGAATGCCGACGGCACGCCCCGCACGCCGCGATCGATTTCGGCCAATCTATTCGGCGGCATAATATACGGCGACGGGCAGGTGTCCTTGGGCGCGGAGCCTCGTTACCACCTTAACGCCGTTCTTGACCAAGCCGACCTGGCCCGCCTGGCCCAGGAGGTCATCGACGGCAAGCAGCACTTGCAAGGCAAGATCATGGCCAACGTCAAACTGGACGGCGTCGGCACGAGCCGCAACGCCCTGTCCGGGCGCGGCTCACTGGCGCTTTCCGACGCCGACGTCTACGAATTGCCTGTGATGATTTCGTTATTGAAGATACTCAGCATCCGCGCGCCCGACCGAAACGCCTTCAGCACCGCGCGGATGGATTATGAAATCAGGGGCGAGCATATATATCTGAACCACATCGAGTTCAAAGGCGACGCCATCAGCCTCGACGGCAGCGGCGAAATGGATTTCCAATCCAACATAAATCTAAGCTTCGACACCACCGTCGGCCGCGGCGAACTGGACTTGCCGATAATTAAACAAATATATCGCGGCGCCAGTCAACAGATCTTGCAGATCCACGTCGGCCGCACCCTGCAGAATCCCGAAATCCGCAAAGAGCCCTTCCCCGCCGTCAACCAGGCCCTGCAACAATTACAGAACTCCCGGCAGCAGTGAGGAGTGGAAAGTGGTAAGTGGTAAGTGGTTAGTTTAGCCCCGGCACTTGTGCCGGGAGAATTTTCAAAAACATCATTTTTTCCTTTTTACAATAATCTATAATTAAACGGACTCGGACGGCGACCCAAAATGGGAGATTAATTTCTCATGAGCAGCGTAGGTCCTTTAGGCGGCGTCAACATAAGCGCGGCCGGCGCGCCCCTGGCTCAGACCAAGGGACCCGACGTGGAACGCGCCACCCAGGATACAGGCGCGCAAGATCGCAACGTCGTTTACGAGCAAAAAGCCGAGGCGGCAGCGGGCATCGGCGAAACCGACGGCGAAGACCACCAAACCGACGAGCGCGACGCCGACGGCCGCCGTCCCTGGGAATTCCCTCCCCACAAAGAGAATAATTCCGCCGAAGATCCCTCCAAACGCCCGACACAAAGCCGCGATGCCAGCGGCAAAAGCGGCAATCTGCTCGATCTGACGGGATAACGGCCTGTTGCCCTCAGGCCGCTAATTTTCTACAATATCTCGTTCATTTATTGTTCCACATTCACACGGAATCATGCCCATGCGTTTTACCAAAATGCACGGAGCCGGCAACGACTACGTGTATGTAAACTGCTTTGAAGAACCTTACCCCTCCGATGCCGCCCGGTTGGCGCGAAAAGTATCCGATCGGCATTACGGCATCGGCGGCGACGGCCTGATTTTAATCTGCCCCAGCGAAACGGCCGACGCTCGCATGCGCATGTTCAACGCCGACGGCTCCGAGTCCGAAATGTGCGGCAACGGCATCCGCTGCGTGGCCAAGTACGTTTACGACCACGGCATCGCCCGCCGCTCGCCGCTAAAGATCGAAACCGGCCGGGGCGTTTTAACCCTGGATCTGGAAATCGCCGACTGCCGCGTGCGGCGCGTCCGGGTTGACATGGGCGAGCCGATCCTCGAGCCGGCCCGCATCCCCACCACTCTTGCGGGCAACTCGCCCCTGCCCGGCAATCCGGTGGTCAACGCACCGTTGAAAATCGGCGGCGAAGTCCTT
>JBEKIK010000378.1:0-3301 GCA_050011795.1 Thermoguttaceae bacterium
TCGTTTTACACTTGGCAGCGGCGATGCGTTGCATCCGAGTTTGAATAAAGCTTATACTCTTTGAAGATGAGTGAAACAACGATATCGGCTATTAGTTCCAAGTCGCTGCTGACTTTGTTTGGCGCCCGCGATCAACACGTACGGAAAATCCGTGACGCGCTGGGGGTAAATATCACGGTCCAGGACGGCGTTATTCAAATCGAAGGCCCGGCTGAGGCGGTGGCACGCGCCACCGAGGTTTTAGAGCGCCTGCAAGCCTATGCCCATCGGCACGGATCTTTGGAGTCGGACGACGTAACGCTGGTCTTAAGCGGTGTGCTAAACGGCCATCTGCCTTCGGAAACTCCGCCCATCGAGGTTTTCAAACCCGGACGGCAGATTCGCCCCAAGTCGCCCGGCCAGGCGCGATTTGTCGATGCCATTCGCCAAAATGACATTGTATTTTGTTTCGGGCCGGCCGGGACGGGCAAGACGTATTTGGCGGTGGCCATGGCGGCCGCGGCCTTGAAAAAGGAATCCGTGCGCAAGATCGTGCTCGTGCGCCCGGCGGTCGAGGCCGGCGAAAGCCTGGGCTATTTGCCCGGCGACTTGCAGGCCAAGATCAATCCTTATCTGCGGCCCCTGATGGACGCCCTGCACGAGATGATCGACCACGACCTTATCAAGCGTTACACCGAGGAAGACTTGATCGAAGTGATCCCCCTGGCCTACATGCGCGGGCGGACGCTGAACGAGGCCTTTATCATTCTCGACGAAGCGCAAAACACCACGGTTTCGCAGATGAAGATGTTTTTGACCCGCATGGGCGCCGGCTCGAAAATCGTTGTCTCCGGCGACATTACGCAAATTGATTTGCCTCCCCATACCCGCAGCGGCCTGGTCGACGCCTTGGCGCGGCTGCGTGGCATAAAGGGAATCGTGGCTGTATCGTTGAGCATTGCGGATATCGTGAGGCATCCGCTCGTGCAGCGGATAGTCGATGCCTATGACGAACGTTCCAAGAAGCGTCGTTGATGAATGACTTTTAACATGCCTTTCGGAAATCCAATACGCACGCGATCGGAGCGAGTAGCCGCCCTGGAATTGCCTCCAGGAACGTGGGAGCGGGTATGGGCGATTTTGCGCGGCCGAGATAGTCTTGCCCGCTTCGGCCTGATCCTCTTGTCCTCCGTAGCGATTTGCGTTGTGATCGAGGCCTGGAATCCGCCTTTTAAATATCGCATCGGATATACCCCTTCGCACAATATCGTCGCCCGCGTGCCCTTTACCAATCCGAACCCCGAGGCCACCAAGCTGGCTCAACTCCGCGCCCGCAGCCAGGTGCGGTACGTGTACGCGCAAGATGCCGCGCCGCTACAGCAACTTCGGGCAAGATTGCGAAATACAATTCTGGAACTCACGGCCGCGGCCGAGCTGAAGGACGCGGATCCGCAGATTTGGAAGCAATTCCAATTGCCGGCCCCGGCCGATAAAACCCAAAGCACGGAAAAAACCCCCGAAGAACAGTTCCAGGAGTTTCGCTCGGAATTCGCGGGCACGGATAAAATCATACGCCTGGAACAGATTTTGGCGGTCGTTTTGGGACCCTACGAACAACGCGGTTTGATCGATAAACTACCCCAGGAGCCGGGTGAAGGAAATCAGGACGAAATTCGCGTGCACCCCGTCGGGCAGGCCGAGCCGCTGCAAACAGTCAAAGTCAAAGTAGTCGACGTGTTGCTGGGCGACGGCACGGTGATCCGCGACAACTTGCACAATCATTTCGACAATAAAGATATAGCCGATCGATTATTCGTCTGGCTCCGGCCTCAACTTGTTCCCACTCTGAAAATCGACATGGAGGAAACCGCGCAGGCGATCAAAAAAGCCGTCGGCGACGTAGCCCCGGTGATGGATCCGTACCCTGCCGGCGCCACCCTGGCCGAGGCCGGCAAACCCCTGGAACCCGATCAGATCCATTTGCTCAGGCTCGAATACGCTTCCATGCAGGCCGGGCGGCCGATGTATCAAAAAATCACGAGGGCCCTCGCAATGACGGTTATGATTTTCACGGCCTTCGTGCTCTGCGGCATTTATATGCGATTCCGGCATGGAGGGCCCTTGGCCGCCGGACTGACCCGGCAGATTGTCATACTCTTTGTCGCGGTCGGAACCGTGGCCTTGGCCCTCTGGATTTCCACGGACCGCTGGCGCGGAGAAATTCTCCCGCTCTTATTGTTCGGCATGACCACGGCTATCGTTTATCGCCCTGTTTTCGCCCTGCTTTTGACCGGCGTGTTGTCGTTGATAATTGTGATGGCCCTGGGCCAAGGTCTGCCCGAATTGATCTTGTTGATGGGCGTGGCCACCACGGCCATCCTGAATTTGGGCCGCATCCGCTCGCGCAGCAAATTGATTTTCGTGGGCTTGTTCGCCGCCGTCGTGGCTTTCCTGTTGAGCGTCGGCCTGGGTTTGATCGACGACCAGCCTTTTGATTTTATCTTGCTGTCCCATTCCGCGATCGTGGGCCTATGGACGCTGACCGCGGGATTCGTGATGACCGGTCTATTGCCCTTTATCGAACACATGTTCGGGATCCTCACCGATCTCAGCCTGCTGGAACTGGGCGACGTGTCGCACCCGCTCTTGCAAGAAATGGTCCGCCGCGCTCCGAGCACCTACAACCATTCCGTCACCGTGGGTTCGATAGCCGAGGCCGCCGCCGATACGATCGGCGCCCGGGGCCTGCTGTGCCGCGTGGGGGCTTATTTCCACGACATCGGAAAAATGCTCAAGCCCGGCTATTTCATCGAAAATCAAGGCCCGGACGAGGATAACCGCCACGAATCGCTGGTCCCGGCCATGAGCACCCTGGTGATCATCGCTCATATCAAGGACGGGTCCGACCTGGCTCGGCAACATCACCTGCCGCAACCCATCATCGACATGATCGCTCAGCATCACGGCACCACGCTTGTTGAATACTTTTTCGATCGCGCACAGCAACAATCCGATCCCCAAAACGGCGAAGTGGACGAGAGCAATTTCCGCTATCCCGGCCCCAAACCGCAAACCAAGGAGGCGGCCGTTCTCATGTTGGCCGACGCCGTGGAAAGCGCCAGCCGCACGCTCGTCGATCCCGCCCCGGCCCGCATCGAAAGCCTGGTCCGCGAACTAGCCGAACATCGCCTGGACGACGGCCAGTTCGACGAAAGCGGACTGACGCTTCGCGAACTGCGGACCGTCGAACGCAGCCTGGTCATGTCGCTCACCTCGATCTACCACGGCCGGATCAAGTATCCAGAACAAAAAACAGCGTAAG
>JBEKIK010000379.1:0-3297 GCA_050011795.1 Thermoguttaceae bacterium
CTTGCCACGACCACGCGAGCCTCGATCGACAACAGCTCGATCCCGACCAATGAGACCTTGACCCAGGCATCAATTACAATGCCCTTGTCCAGAATACGATCAACAACTTCCGCAAGACTGGACGAATCGGTGGACTTTTGCACCTTTGCCATCACAACTCTCCTTTTCTAAAAAGGACAATTCTCTCACCTTGGATTTACATCATCCAGGAGCGAGAATCTATATCTGGTAAGTTTTCCCGCGGCGTTAATGATGGACTACTTTACCTAGTTCGTCGCATCGGACTGCGGTACTTCAAAGATAATCGTGGTTTATACACAGTGACTACTAGACGAATTATGCTAAATTTGCGGCTAGTAAGTGTAATACCGTGGTAAAACCACGCCCCTAACTTATCTAAGCAAAACCTAGCTTAACTTTCCCAAGAGTCAAATCTTGCCAGGCAATAAAATTTTTCTTCAATACCCAAGTTATTCCGGCCAAAGAGGTTGACTGTGTTGAGAAATGTTAAAAAAAAGCTCGGCATACATAAAAAAGTAAATCAGCATAACCACCCGGCATTAAAAACTCACTTAGGTGGGCTTAAAACTGCAAAAACGCTGATAAGTCTGCACCATATCTTTTTTCTTTGACACTACTTAATCGCTTGAAAGAACACAAGTTATCTCTTTAAGAATGTCCATGCTAGCATTCCGGATGCTTGCGTTTGACGAGTGCCGGGACGTGGCCTAACGTTTAATAGACGTGGTGATACCACAGTTTTTTAGTCAGCAAGCCGATAATCGGAGAAAGACCTCCTTCGCATGCAAGCGGCATCGAGTCTTTTAAAGATGCAGGGAGCCTGGTAAATACATCTTTATCGGCACTTATGGTGTTTGACTCGATGCCGCAGGGCGCCGGGCTCGACATATTGCATCGGTTATTGTACGGCATGAGGTTGATTTGGCGGACGTTGCATCCATGCGGAATAGATTGTTCCATGCACTATCATAGAGGCTGATGATGGAAGGCGAATCCAATTTTGTCATTTCACGAAAACTGTATATTGAAAAGACTCCTCACCGGACGGCCGGCATGATCCGCAGCCTGCTGGCGATGCGGTTCTACGACAAAGAGAACATAGACCGATTGTTACTGCAATTACGAGAGCAAGCAGAAGCCGGCCGTCGCGCCGGTTATGAAGGCATCGTGTGTCTCTGCCAATCCATGGAAAACTGCATTATGAGAATTGGCAGTCAAATTGAAAAGCCGCGATTGGATACTGTGATTTCAACTCTAATGGAAGCCTGCCAGGTGATTTCTCGACATGCCGAGATTATCACAAGTATGGCCAGGCATTGCCGGCAGGTGGAGACTTGTCAGTAAAGCCGCACAACAATCGCATGCTCCGCCAATAAAATCTAAAACAATACTGAAAAAACACAGACGGCATTAAACCAAAAGGAGATCCAAATGGCAAAAGTACAAAAGAAACAGGCCAAGCCCGACAGTCCCGGCAAATCTCAACACTCGGAAAAATCAATGGAATTTGGATTAGGAGGCCTGCTGGGAAAACTGGGCGGCTTCATCGAGAAACTGGGCGAACTGGCGGAATCGGGAGAAGAATTATCCAGATCGGGCGAAATCAAAGGACTGGATCCCAATGGAAAAATCCGAGGCGTTTACGGCCTTTCCATCAAAACCGGACTCGGCGAAAACGGCCGGCACGAACTGAAAGTCGAGCCTTTTGGAAATATCCATCGCCGCCCGGCCGGCAAGGCGACGGAAAAAGATATCCGCGAACCGCTCTTGGATATATACGAAGAGGAAGATCACGTTTTGGTATTGGTGGAAATTCCGGGCATCAGCAAGAAGGACGTTAAATTGGAGCTTCACAACGATCGGCTGACTCTTACCGCCGGGCGCGGTGAGAAAGAGTATTGGAAGGAAGTGACTCTGCCGGGAAAATTCTCGCCCGAAAAAATGAATTGGGAGTGCACCAACGGCATCCTGAAAATTCGCCTGGATCGCTAAAAATAACATGGGCAAACATTTAACCGCGACCGCGGAGATTACTTTGAAGATCGGCGAGTCCGTGGGCAAGGACGTGGGCCGCGGAATCGCGCGTATCGATCCCGCCGACATGAATCGGCTGGGTGTAGACGTGGGCGACACGGTGGACGTAGTGGGACAACGCCGGACGATCTGTAAGGTTTTGCCGACTTTCAAGGAACATCGCGGCAAGGGGCACGTGCAGATCGACGGCATAGCCCGGCGAAACTGCGGGTCGGGAATAGGCGAGCCGGTGATTCTCCGCCCCGTATCCGCCAAATCCGCGGTGGAGGTGGTGCTGGTTCCCCAAGGCCACACCCTGTCGAACCGAGATCTGGAGTACATCGGAACTTTATTGGATGGCTTGCCGGCGATTTCAGGCGACAATGTGCGTGCAACGCTGTTCGGGAACCGGTATGCGGATTTCCTGGTCGAAAGCACGACTCCCGACGGGCCGGTTCTTATCGTCACTGATAGCGTGCTGAAAATCGGCAATGCCCGCAAAACTGAAGGGGCATCAGCGCGGGCGTTGCCGACTATTTCATACGAAGACATAGGCGGGCTGAAACGTCAACTTGAGCGCATTCGCGAGATCGTCGAGTTGCCGTTGAAATACCCGGAACTCTTCGAGCGATTGGGTATCGACGCTCCCAAGGGCGTTTTGCTCCTGGGGCCACCCGGCTGCGGAAAGACGTTGATCGCCCGGGCAGTGGCCCACGAAACCGAGGCGAATTTCTTCGCCGTCAACGGTCCGGAAATCGTCCATAAATTCTACGGCGAAAGCGAGGCGCATCTGCGGAAAATTTTCGAGGAAGCCACCCGGCAGGCGCCCAGCATCATTTTCCTCGATGAGATCGACGCCATTGCCCCACGGCGCGAGCGAACGATCGGCGACGTGGAAAAACGCGTGGTGGCCCAACTGCTTGCACTAATGGACGGACTGTCGCAAAGGGAGCACGTAATCGTGCTGGCCGCCACCAACCTTCCTAATGCGTTAGATCCCGCGTTAAGACGGCCGGGCCGGTTCGACCGCGAAATATCCATTCCCATTCCAGACCAGCGCGGCCGGCACGAAATCCTGGAGATTCACAGCCGCGGCATGCCGCTTGCGCCCGACGTCGATCTGCTCCGCCAGGCGGCCATTACGCACGGTTTTGTGGGCGCCGACCTGGAAGCCCTGTGCCGAGAAGCCGGAATGGTCGCCTTGCGCCGAATCCTTCCGCAAGTCGATTTTTCGCAGCAAAGCACCCCCTACGAACTCCTTAG
>JBEKIK010000380.1:0-3279 GCA_050011795.1 Thermoguttaceae bacterium
CGACATGGGTTGGCCGTATCAACTCATCGATTGGCAATGGTACGGGCCGTTCAATAAACCCGACGCCGATATCACCAAAATCAATCCGGCCGTGGATATGGATGAAGTCCGCCGCTTTGCCGCCGAAAAAGGCGTGCGACTCTGGCTCTGGCTCCACTGGACCGATGTAGACCGCAACGACGCCTACAAGAAGGCTTTCCCGCTTTACGAACAATGGGGCATGGCCGGAGTAAAGATCGACTTCATGGACCGCGACGACCAGGAGATGGTGAATTGGTACGAAAAAATCACCAAGGCCGCGGCCAATCATCGCCTGATGGTTAATTTTCATGGGGCTTTCAAAACCTCGGGATTCAACCGCACATTCCCCAACCAGATCACGCGCGAAGGCGTTCTGGGCAACGAATACAACCGCTGGAGCGCCCGCGTTACACCCGAACACAAGGTCACGCTGCCTTTCACCCGGTTCCTGGCCGGTCCGGCGGACTTCACGCCGGGCGGTTTTCTCAACCGCCAGCCCGGCCGGTTTAAGGCCGATCCGAAAGCGGCACAGGTCCAAGGCACTCGCGCGGCCGAACTGGCCCTGTTTGTGGTATACGACAGCCCGTTGTGCTGCGTTTGCGATCATCCGCGGAATTACCTCAGTCAGCCGGGCACGGATTTTCTGAAGGTCGTGCCCACCGTTTGGGACGACACACGAGTGTTGGACGCCGAAGTGGCCGAGTATCTTGTGATTGCGCGCCGCTCGGGCAATGAATGGTTCCTCGGCGCCTTGACCAACGACAAGACCAGGGAATTGGCCGTGAATCTCGATTTTCTAGGCAAGGGCCGTTGGAAAGCGCGTCTATGGAAGGACACCGCCGACAGCCAAACCAACGCCGAGCATCTGGAAGTGGAAGATCGCCTTGTCACGTCCGCCGACACGTTGAACCTCCGCTTGGCCCCGTGCGGCGGGTGTGTGGTCCGATTTCAGCTAGAAAATTAGGTGAAAATCAACAAGTGAGCGAATCCCATGAGAATTACCGTCATTACGGATAGGAGACGATTTCCTCCAGTCTATGAAATGGCATATAACCATTACCAATACCGGATGAGTATAGATGCGCCTATCACCATGCACTAACTCAATACCGTTCAAATTTATGAAAAGGATGGCAAAACCCATGAGAATTGTCCAAAATCTTCCGCAAACGACCGTCATCGTTGCAATAATCGCCGCCACGGCATCAGTTGCCTTGGCCCAGCAGCCCGGCCAACCGCCCCCGATAAACGGATCAGACGCACAACCATACACGGTGAATCGGATTCAATCGCCGGACGGGAAAGTCGTTGTCGAGTTTCTGCTGCAAGCCAGAGGCGTTCCGGCTTATAAGATCGAGTATTTGGGCAAACCCATCGTGCTCGAGTCGCGGCTCGGCCTGGAGCCTGAGTTTACCGGCGATTTTCAATTGACCGGCGGTTCCTCCAACGAGCACAAGGAACAATGGACGCAATTGTACGGCGAACGCAAAGTAGTTCCTGACAACTATCGAGAACTGAACGTCGATCTGAAACACCGGTCCGGACGGCTGATGCGCATCACCTTCCGCGCATACAACGAGGGTGCGGCGCTGCGGTATTCGTTCCCGGAACAGGCGGAAAAGGAACTAAAATTCACCGGCGAACGGACCGAATTCCGTTTTCCTGAAAACACCTACGCCTACGAAGAGCACGCCACTGAGGGAGAATACAAACGCGTGAAAACCGGTGAAATTGAACCTTGGTGCGAGCGGCCGCTGACGTTGGAGTATGCCGGAGGGCTGTATGCCTGCCTGGCCGAGGCCGACAATGAGCGATATCCGCGGATGTTGTTATCGCCTTTGCCCGACGTGCCGGGAGCGCTTGTAAGCGCACTGGGCGGCACGACCGCGAATACAGTGGATTCCCGCCAGCGGCACGATCCAACCGCGACGCTTGCGCCGGGCGATTCTACTCCTTGGCGAATGTTCGTCGTGGGTCAGAAGCCGGGCGATCTGCTGGAGCGGAATTACCTGGTGCTTAACCTAAACCCGCCGTCGGCGCTCAAGGACACGTCCTGGATAAAACCCGGCAAGGCGATGCGCGACACCGCGCTTACAACCGAAAATTCCAAGGCCATCATCGATTTCGCCGAAAAAGCCGGCTTGCAATACGTCTCCTTGGACTGGAAGTGGTATGGGTCCGAAGATCCCAACACCGGCGACGCCACCACCGTGCGCGTGCCGAACCTCGATATTCCCGAGATCGTCCGATATGGCCGGGAAAAAAACGTGGGCCTGATCGTGTACGTGGATCGCCGCCAGATCAAAAAACAACGCGATGTTCTCTTTCCCCTGTATGAAAAATGGGGATTAAAAGGAGTCAAAATCGGATTCGTGGACGTCGGGCCGCAAGATGAAACCGCCTGGATTACCGAAACCATTCAAAAAGCGGCCGAACACCGCCTCATGCTCAACATACACGACGGATACCGCCCCACGGGCCTTGCCCGCACTTATCCCAACCTGATGACCGTCGAAGGCATCCGCGGCAACGAACACATGCCCACGTCCGAGCACAATTGCACGCTTCCCTTCACCCGCTACGTCGCCGGGTCGGCCGATTACACGGTTTGTTATTACGACAAGCGGATCAAAACAACTCATGCCCACCAATTGGCAATGGCCGTGGTTTCGTATAGCCCCTTGCAATGGATATTCTGGTATGACAGGCCGAACATGTATAAAGGGGAGCCGGAAATTGAATTCTTCAGGCACGTGCCCACGGTGTGGGACGACACCAAGGTAGTTGGCGGCGAGATCGGGCATTATGCCGCAATCGCCCGGCGCAGCGGCGACGACTGGTTCATAGGCACGATCAACAACAGCGACCAACGGCAGTTGGATATTCCCCTTGATTTCCTTGTTCCTGGCAAGAATTACGTAGCCCGCATTTACTCGGACGACAATTCCGCGGAGACACAGACTAAAGTAGGCATTGAAACGCGCCCGGTCGACTCGAACACAATCATCGAAGCGGACTTGCACCCGGCCGGCGGACAGGCCATCTGGATTACACCCGAGAAGGAAGGAGCCGTTACAAAATAACTTAATTGCTTTATTTTCTTTCAGGCGGCTGAGTTTGTCGTTTCAGATCGTCCATTATTGACCTTTTTCTGGCTATTGAACCTTAACCTTTTTGCTTACGTAAATAAAGTATGAACAGTTAGGAAAATTCGTTTGAGAAGGAAAAAATATGGATCAATAGCTAAGCAAGGGTCAA
>JBEKIK010000381.1:0-4398 GCA_050011795.1 Thermoguttaceae bacterium
CAGACCGAGCAATGGGAAGTGCCGGTGATCGACAGCAGCCGGCTCCGGCCACGGCCCGACCGACACCCGCCATCGCCGCGGTCCCAACAGCAAGGATCATGATGGCTTGGGCTCCGGCGTGCTGCGGATCTACAGCGACCCGGAAGGCCGGGTGGCGGGCTTCTCCTGGAGCACCTCCAGGGCCTCCAAGTTCGTCGTCCCCGACGACGAACACTTGGCAATCGGCCGGCTGATCCCGGGGTTCAAACCGTGACGGGACGGAAGAGAAATGGGGGAGAAAAGAGAGCAGAAAAGGAGTTGGGAGCAATCCTGTTCGGCACGCGGGAATTCCGGTGTGGAATTCCGGAATTCCGGGGACACCATACATAATTATCCTGTTCTTTGCGTTTAGTACCAAATTATTTGCCGGAGTTATAAAGTGTTAAGCCAGTGTGTGAATTGGTGTCGCGGGATGGGATTTTCCATCCAGGATGTATCCGGCTCGGGCATGCGCAGGGCGTCGCGGACGGTCAGCCAGCCTTGGGGCAAATCCATCGAGCTTTTCGTGCCCTTGCGGGTTAGCCACTGGAATTTTCGCAGTTGGTCGCACTTGAGGGCAATTTCCAGCGTGATCCGCACGTCCTGGGCAACGTAGTCGAGCACTTCCTGATGCCGCCCCTCAGCCCATAGCCGCGGAGCCAGCAGGCCGGATATTCCGGGCGGCTTGCCTGGAATTTTTAGGGCCTCGGCCGCCTTGTCGAGGGCAACCGGAACTCCGCGATCACAAAATACGTGAAACATCATGTCCACGTGGTTTAAGGCCAGCTCTTTGCACTCGGCCCAAGCGCCCGATTCCTCGGCAAGGATATCCAAATCGAATCCCAGGCCGTTCCAGGTCAACAGAGTGTAGCCTTGTTCGACCAGTTTGATTAATTCACCGACGACATTTCTCGCCTCGGATTGCGACATCCTTTGCGAGGGAGTTCCGTCTTTGTTTTTCCCGTGCCATAAAAGCGGCTCCTTGGCGTCGCATTTCAATGCGGCGGCGCAAGCGATGCCCAGCGGCCGATGGGGCCTCCAATTAAAATCGGCCTCCGGAATGTCCTTTGCCGTCTCGATGTCGAATGCCAAATACTTTCGCGTCAATTTAGAACTCCGGGATCATCGGACGGTGGCCTTTTATTCATCCTTCATCCTTATTTCTTAATCTCCGCCTCGCCCGTTTCGATGTCCAGGGTCCAGGGTTTTGGTTCCGGAAGCCGGAGCTGGCCCTCGCCGATCTTTAGCGGCATCCACAGGTAGCGGGAATCCCATTGCGTCCGCGGCTTCCAGATATCGCCCATGAAAATCACGCTCGTGGCCTTTGTGCCCGCCACCTTCAAGAGCATCGTCGACTGCGAACCGTAGGTGTTAGTCTCGGGCGGGGCGATGTCCTTGAACTCCGACCACGGGCCTTCCAGCGAGGGCGCGGTGGCGTATTTGTTCGGATTGGGACTCCAACTGGTCAAGGCTGAGCCGACCACATAGTACAAATCCTTGTAATGCACCACCGCCCCGCCTTCCAAGGGCGCACGGATCAGGCTCATGTCTTTTTCCACGGTCAGGTAATCGTCCGACAGCCTGGCGATATGAAAACCCTTGGCCGGCCGATCCTCGAAAATCAGGTATGCCGAACCGTCGTCGTCGATGAACTGCCCGATGTCGCGGCTCTCGCAACCCAGCGGCCGGAAACTCTTCAGGTACTTGTAATCGCCGTCAACCGTGTCGCAGACGGCCACGGCGACTCGGGCCACCTTATATCCATTGCCATCGAGGTGCATGTACATCACGTACTGCTTGGTCTTATCATTATAGAACACCTTGGGGCGCTCCAGTATCCAACCGCGTCCCAGGTTTTCCGGATCGGAAAACGCCATCCGCTTGCGAAATGTCCAATGGGCCAGATCCTTCGACGAGTAGCAACCGACATAGCGCTTCGTGCGATCCAAACCCTGGGAGCGTTCTTCGCCGAACCAGTAGTACGTATCGCCGAGTTTTATGATGCCGCCCCCGTGCGCCTGGACGTGTTTACCTCGATCGTCCGGCCATACCGCCCCAGGCTCGATCGTTTGCGGCGCGGCAAACGCCGCCGTACCGATCTGATAGAACAACAGCACCGCCGCGATCTTTGCCGCGCGGCGCAATATACCATCCCATGAAGTTCGCGTCTTAAAAGTTGACATATCAGCACCGTAGTATAAAAAATGTGAAATGGACCGGTTGCTACCTCGCGTTATCTCGACAGCCAACCGCGCTCAATCGCGTTTCCTTTTATGTTATGATGCTATCAATTGCCGTTTCGCATGTCAATCCACGGGACACATTGCCACAATCCGCCAATGCTGATATCATGAGTAAGAATTGCCGTATTTCATTTTTAAAGGTTTTTCCCGGTTTTTCGTGCTTCACCCATGCCCTCGGTTCGAACGTTTATCGCTATTGAAATCGATGCCGTCATCCGGGCGCGTGCCGCGGAACTAATCGGCGTCCTCCGCGCCGCCGAGGCCGACGTGAAATGGGTGGAAACGCCAAACCTGCATATAACGCTGCAATTCCTGGGCGAAGTACCCGAAGAACAAATCGCCGCCGTATGCCAGGCCGTGGAACAAGGGGCGGCCCAAGTGCCGCCGTTCGATCTGGAAATCCGCTCCGCCGGGGCCTTTCCCAACGCCAACCGGCCCAGAACTCTGTGGATCGGCGCAAATGCGGGCAGCGAGCAGATGGCCGACTTGCACGACAACGTGGCCTTGGCACTGGCCGAGCTGGGCTTTCAAGACGAAGATCGAAAATTTCAGACCCACTTGACCATCGGCCGGACCCGCAGCGGCAAAAACGCCGCCGAACTGGGCCGGTTGCTCAAACAGCACGCCGATTTCGACGCCGGCCGGATGCGCGTGGAAAAAGTTACCGTCTTCTCCAGCCGCCTGGAACGCGGCGGCCCGATCTACGAAGTATTAAGCACGGCTCGACTGAGTGGAACCTGAGTTTTGCTAATCGGTCCCATCTTTCTTTGGGAGAGAGGCAAGGGATGATAGACTTATTGCAGCCCGGCGCGGCAGTCCCCTTGCCATTTGGGAGAGGGGCAAGAAGTGAGGGCAGAGACGGCGGAATCGCACGAAATCGTTATGTCCCAGGCGGCACAGTGCGGATTGTGTTCTTTTTCTCGTCGGCAATGCGCAAGTTGACCGGGCCGGAAACGTTTTCAACCGCGGCGCTGAATTCCTTGGGCGTGTTTACCGCCGTGCGCCCGACGTGGGTAATAACCATGCCCGGTTGCAGTCCGGCCTTCAAGGCCAGGCTGTTTTCGGCCACTTCGGCCACGATCACGCCTTCGCCCGCAAACGCCTGCCCGCCCGCCCGCACATCGGTGTTCATCATTGCCGAGGGATACTCCACGCGCATGCCGCGCCAAAGCGGGTCGGGCGCGGTGACGATTTTTTTGCCCCGCACCGCGTACTTGGTCAGTTTGACCTCGACGCTCCGCGGGTGTCCGTCGCGGATCACGCTCAGATGCGCGACCGCCTCGACCGGCAGTTTGCCCACGCTCAGGACGAAAGAGTCGGCGTCGTGAATCGGCGCGCCGTCCACGGCGGTGATGATATCGTCGGTTTTCAGCCCGTATTTTACCGCCGGGGTGCCGGGAATAGTCTGCGCCACGCGTATGCCGTGCATTCCGCTCAGCACTTCCCCAGCGGCCAGGTTCGCCGGCTGGACGCCGAGGAACCCGTATTCCACCTCGCGGCCTTGCTTTAGCGTTTCCACCGCGCGGCGGAAAGTCTGATCTACGGGAATGGCGTAGCCCGCTGCGGTTTCATAACCCGCCTTGGCAGCCAGGGCCACGCTCAGCCCCACCATCTCGCCTTTCAGATTCAAGAGTGCCCCGCCGCTGGTGCCAAGGTTCAACTTGGCGTCGGTTTGGATCAGCGTGCCGAAATGGTGCAAGGTGGATTTGCCCGAGGAATCCGACTCGCCCGGCCCGGCCGGGGCCTTGCGAGCCAGATTCGACACAATGCCCCAAGCTGCGCTGGCCTGACCGTCGCGGGCAATGGCATAAGGATTGCCCAGCGAAACGACGATCTGCCCTTTTTTCAATTCCCCGGCGTTGCCAAAGCTAATCGGCACGAGATCGGCGGCCTCGATGGACAGTACCGCCAGGTCCGAACGCGGATCGGCGGCTTTGATCGAAGCCTTGTACACCTTGCGCTCGGACGTAGTTACATAATAATCGCTATCCTCCCCCAGCATGTGGTAGGCCGTTAAGATCAATCCCCGCCGGTCGACCGCCACGCCCGCACCGTACTCGTTGGGAATGAAGTCCGGGTCTGTGGGCTGCGGAACCGCGGACAGAATCGGCCGCCGATCGAACGGATCGGGCCGCAA
>JBEKIK010000382.1:0-3276 GCA_050011795.1 Thermoguttaceae bacterium
GTTGATGGATCATGCCTACTAAATGGCGTTTTGTATGGGGCAATACAGGCATGGGATTCCCTTCCCACCAGGGATTCATGCGACGGAGGTCTTGGACCAATTCGTGGCTTAATTCTAATTCTGGAAAAAGGAAGTTGGTTCCCATTATATTATTCCTATACCTGAGAACTGAAAAAAGTATTTCTAAGGCAATTATATCTTTGCCTCGTTATACGCCTTGATCAGAAGATCGGCAACGCCCAATTCCGCAGCCCATTTTTGCATGTAATCGCGATCAACGCGATGTTGTTGCACTTCGAGTATTTTCAAGATATCGGTCCATTGCCGGTCGGATGCTTCATCTCCCAACCGATACCATTCCAACTTGCTTAAAATAACATCCTCTGCCGAAGCAATGAAGAATTCAGTGGTTGGATCCTCCTTAACCAACGGCTTTTTGCGTATGCGTTGAAATGCCGCACGGTTGTAATCGCGATTTTGGGATGCAAATATGTCTACTTTGAAATATGTTTTATTATGTATCAAATTAAAACATGATCGCCGGGCAACCGCGTCGGCCACGGTATTCGCATTAACATAATATTCTTGCTGAAGAGCTTCCACCAGTGGTTTGACATGTTCCATCCGCAATTCCGCGACAACATCCACGTCTTGCGTCATCCTAGAGTAGCCGTAAGACGAACCTGCGACCGATCCACCGATATAATACCGGACGCCCAATCGTTCTAGTTCCGCTACAACGGGTCGCAGTGCGGAAAATCCTTCTCCGGAAAGCGGGTCGGATTGCATTTTATATATTCCCTTAATTCTTCGGCCAGTTGTTTTCCATAGTGTAATTCCACCCAATACAAGGCCACTTCCCGGTGACTAAATTCAGGATGAGCCTCGGCAATCGCCTGTCGTGACATGCGTATACCCAGGTTAGTCAAGGAACGCATGATGGCAACACGATCAGCCACGCTCGCCTGTCGCATCAATTCCACCTGCACTTTTTCGGCATCGGGATGGGTGTCTGAAAGCACTGAAATCGCTCCTTGAATTGGGATTAGAATATAATTATCCCTCGAAGTAACGATGTTGGCAATAGGCGGCAGTAGTACGTTCCCACGGGGACCATGGGAACGAGATGACCGCAACTAAAACCGCGACCGCCGGTCGCGGCTTTATGGTATGATGGATACTCTACCGAACTTTGCAGCAGAAGCGGATGATGCCGCCGCGGCCAACCTCGAGCGGATTGGCGAGTTCGCAGCGCACCACCAGCGAATCGCCTTCGTTGGGCTGGGTGGAGAATTTCGCCTCGCGGCTGCACTGGGCAGTGCCTTCGACGTATTCCAGGCGGGTGCTGAGGCTGTCGATGATCGTCACGTTGCCGATGGTCTGGTTGCCGACGTTGTCGAAGCGGAGGGTAAACCATACTTCTTCGCCCGGCAGGGCATAAGGCGTGGAGGCCAATTTGATAATCCGCAGTTTGGGATTGCCCGGCGGCACGGCGGCAGTGAATACCGTCTCGGCCTGTTCGTCTTGCACGGCGGCCATCGCGCCTTTGAGATCGAGAATCACTTGCACCGCCTGCACATGCGACCAGACAATGGCCGCCTGATGGCCGCGGGCCACAAGCGGCCTTTCGGTGTTTTTGTAAATGCCTTGGCGAATGACCACCAGATTTTCATAAGGTTTATAGGCATTTTGGAAGCCGCGCGGGCCGATCACACTGGATAACGCTCCATCGCCCTGTTTCATTATGAACGCCTGAGCGGGCCGGGCGACGATTTCGTTGCCCGGCTGCACTTGTTGTTTTGCGGCGCCGATCTTTTGGATCACAGTGGGAGCGGCCAACGACGTATTTAAATAAACATCCGAAAGCCTATCCCTATGCTCATTTAAGACAAGGCCCACAACCTGCCGCACGGCGACGAAGCGAGGGCTATAGATGTAGACTTCGTTGCTGGGGGTGACGAGCGTTCGGCCGTCCAGGGTGTCGTAAACCGCCACGGTGTCTTCCATTTGCAGACCGGCAACTGAGGATTGGCCCGGCGTGCCGACCGGCACGCCCCAGCCGCCGCCGTCGCGTAGGTATTCATCTTCAGGCCAGGGTTGACGGATGCCTGGGGGTGTCCACGGCGGATAAGCCGCCAGCGGCAAGGGCGCGTCTTGTTGCATCGCCGGCTGCTCGATGGGGTATGAGCTTATAGCGGTTACGGGCAGGGCGTCTCCGTGAGCCGGCGGCGGAGACAAAATCTTGACTTCCGGATTATTTCGGTTTGCGGACAAAGGACGCGGGTTTTCGTTTCCGACCGCCTGTTGCGGTTGGGATGGATAACACACAAACGGCGGACAACCGAACAGGAAACTCGGATCAGGACTTTGCGACGTGTCCGGCAATCGGCCGCCCATGCGCAAAATGGCCACCGGTCGGCCCAGGGCGTCGGCAACGGCCAAAGGGTCCTGGCCGGGTTTGACTTCGAACCAATCTTGTGCTTGCGGATTTTCCCGGGCAGGCAAGGCATTGCGCGGATCTTCCAGGTAGATCACCCTGGTGACGAACTTCCCGTCCAAAGCCAACCTAAGATCTTCCTGGCTGAGTTCTACGGTGATGGGGAAGCGAAGTTCCATGCCTATCGGCGCGTAAGTCCGGTCGATGATTTCGACGGTGGGAAAGAGTTCCAAACCCGCGGCCAGGTGAATGCCCGTTACTCTAAGCCGATACACCGCCCCGATAAGCAAGCCGGCTTTGCGTGGTCCGCCTTGAGGCTCGTCGAACCGGCCGTCAGAAGCCAGCGAAATCAAGGCCCCGGATGGGGCCTTGATTTCCACCGGTTGGAAAAACCCGGGCAATGGACCTCCACGCGTAAGTTGCCTACTGCCAATCGCTCCCGGCGGCATAGCGCCTTGATGCCAGTAATGGACCCCGGGTTGCTGCGCCGGCAACATCGTGGCCAAACCCAAGGACCCAAAAACCATCAGGACGACTCTGCCGGCAACTCGTTGCATGGAAAGGATTCAGGGTTCGGGGTTCAGGTTTATCAATATGCCGGGCAATTTTCCGGGTTTTGTCTCGGACAAGCACTCGATTCTCCGTCAGCAACCGGGCATGACCGGCCGTCAACACAAGGGTCGCAAATCGTTTCATGACGATTGCCCGCGGGTTGACGGAACAATCCACCCGGCGATTCTGCACGTTCGACAATCCGCACATGATCGACGGGTTTTGGATAACTGTAGCCGGGCAGTTGCTTCACGTCTATGCGAACCTTCTCGGTCGGCTCAGGCAGA
>JBEKIK010000382.1:3289-3965 GCA_050011795.1 Thermoguttaceae bacterium
GCCGATTGGCGTGCCGCACATCGGCATTCCATACTGCGGCATGGTCACGCCGGAAATGTAATTGCTGTTTGGCATAGTGGTCGGAGCGCCTACGGCCATGCCCATCGGAACCGATCCGCCGGGCATCTGTGCGCCGGGAATCATACCGCTGGGAATCGGACAGGAATATGCAACCTGCTCGATATTGCCTCCTTGGATTCCAGCAGGCGTGGGAAGCTGCAAGTCCTTGTTGCCCAGGCGGACAATCGCCAAAATCGCCCCGCGGCGATCGGCTTCGACGATCGGGTCCACGCCCGGATCGAGCCGCGTGCTGACCAAGGTCTCCACGCCGGCAACGGCCAGTTCCTGGAATTCAGGATCGGGCAGATAAATCACCTTGGTCACGAAATTGCCGCTTAACACCTGATCGAAGTCCTCTTCAGTACACTGCACAGGAATGGCATTATGCGCCAAGAATGCCTCGGACCGCGGCATGGCGGGGCCGACTTCCAGGGTGGGATACAGTTCCACGCCGGGCCGGCCGGGAATATTGGATATCTTAAGTTGATAGATGGCCCCTTGCGGGAAGTTATACCGGGCCGGACAGATCAGCGGCTCGGAATCGAACGCTCCGGGGACCATCACGTCCCAGGCGACCGACATGCCTTCAGGACCGATAAAGGCCATTTGCGAAGAT
>JBEKIK010000383.1:0-3265 GCA_050011795.1 Thermoguttaceae bacterium
AGGCAAATTTAATGTTATTACTGGTGTTTGAATATAAGTATTTTCCTGATGCTTATTTCGCCATAGAAAATTGTGCCGCCGATCGTTAAACTGCCGCCTAAGGATTTGGGAATTATCAGGCTCCGGGTAAGGAAGCATGGATTATGAAACAAATATTAACTTTCGCTGCTGTGACTTTCTTCTGTTTAACGGCTGTTTTGCCGGCACAAGCGCAGACAGGGACGGAAACGCGAGCCTTACAAACGGTCGAGCGAGGATATAATCCCCAGCACGCCAAGGCAATTGGGGTAGGCAAGGCAAAGTACGAATTTAAAAACGGCCGCTCTCCAGATCAGATCGACCGCGTGAAGGTGGAGTTGAACGTAGGCGGCAAGGTGCTCGATATTGTGGACAAAAAAGAGCACCAGGAGAAATTGAGCGTTCAGTGTAATCTGGATTATGAAGAAAAAACCCTGCAAGTCTCAACAAATGCTCAAAACCTATCCAGATCGGTCCGCTATTACCGCCGGGCCGAGGCGGCCGAGCAGATCGGCCAATACGCGTTCAATCCCGTTCTTCGTCCGGATCGCAGTTTAATTGCCGTGGAGATTTCATCGCAAAAGCCGCTTATGTTTTGTCCGAACGGAACTTTGACAAGAAACGAACTGGAACTGATCGACGTGCAGGGCAATAGCCTGCTGATGGATCGTTTTTTGCCCGATAAGCCCGTGGCTGTGGGCGATACGTGGCAGCCGTCCGAAGAATTGCTGGCCCAACTTTTAGGCTTGGACGAAGTGGGACAAACGGACGTTAAATGCGAATTTAAGGAAATCACCGACGACGTGGCCCGGTTCGAGATGAAAGGCAACGTGGCGGGCGCTGCTGAAGGGGTAACGGCAGCGATTGAAATCAAGGCTCGGTATCGTTACGACTTGAAGCGCAAGCGCATCGATTGGCTGGGTATGGTGGTCAAGGAACGGCGGCAGGCCAGCCCGGTTTCCGACGCTTTGGACGTGGCGGCGCAACTGCAAATGCAGATCGTCCCCGCCGAAAAAACCGAACACCTCGGCGAAGCCGATTTAAAAGACCTTCCCCCGCGTTCCACACCGGAATTGACCCGGCTGTCTTACGTATCAAAGGAGGGCGGGTGGGAAATCGCCTACGATCGCAATTGGTACGTCAATCGCGATCAAAAGGGCTTGGCGGCGGCCGTTTTGCGAAGAATCGAACAGGGAGACATGATCGCCCAATGCAATGTTTCTTCTTTATCCCCAGTCAAGCCGGATAAACTGGTTTCGCTGGAGGAATTTCAGGACGACATTGAGCGGGCCCTGGCCGACGAGTTCCAGCAGTTCGTCGAGGCCGACCAGACGATGGACGAGGCGAATCGCCGCGTGTTGCGGGTAGTGTTGCGCGGCAAGGCTTCCGAGTTGCCCATCTTGTGGACGTATTATCACATAGCCGATCAACAGGGGCGGCAAATGAGCTTTGCCTTCATAAAGGAAGAAAAATACGCCGAACGTTTCGGTAAGGCCGACCAAGAGATTATCGGCTCGTTGCGGTTTATCGAGCCGAAGCGATAGAACCAAACCTCTCGCCGATTGCGACTGGATGCGTCGCTGCGAGACGAGCGGAGATCGGGCGTGCTACTGCACAAGCGTCAAAGGATCTCGGCTCACGCTAATGGGTTGGCACCTCCGTCGGAATACCAGGCGAGAGGCTCGATTCCATCATCGATATTCACCAGGAATATCGGCACTTTTGCCCTCCCTCTTGCAAGGTTTTTTCCTTGCACACTGGGAGAGCCGGTATTGTGCCTTCATTTAAATTCTAATTCATAAAAATCCAAAAACCACCCACCCGCAAGGCGGATATGATCGGAAAACCTTGGCGAGCGGATTGAAATTGTTATAATTGGGACGATTTATTAACATCGAGCAAGTGCGTCAATACCCTTAACGGAGGATTATTGTGAGTAAAAAAACTGTTGCCGCTAAATTAGCCCAAACTAAACTGGCCCTGGCCCAAAAGTGCGATCGGCTCATAAAAACCTGCAAGAGCAAGCCAAAGCAACAAACCTTGAAAAATCAGGCCGAAAAATTCCGCCGCCAGGCGGATCAGTTGTCGCGAATCTGATTTTCGGCATCGCCTTTTTGATGTTGGAAAATTTTATGGCATCGCTATCCGGACATTTGCTGGTGGCCTCGCAGAATTTGTTGGACCCGAATTTTGTCAGATCAGTGGTTTTGCTCGTCCAGCATACCGAAGAAGGGGCCCTGGGCGTGGTGGTAAATCGTCCGATAAGCAAGAGCGTGCAAGATTTGTGGCGCGAAGTAGGCGGAGGGCCTTGCAACAACACCCAGCCGGTGTACTTGGGCGGACCCGTGCCCGGCCCGCTGATGGCCGTGCACGGCGAAGGCTCCCTCGGCGAGGTGCAAATAATCCCGGGCTTGTTTTTTTCGGCATCCAAGCAGAATCTCGACGCCCTGGTGGCGCGATCCGATCAGAGCTTGAAAATATTCATCGGCCATTCGGGCTGGGGACCCGGACAACTGGACCAGGAACTGGAGCAAGGCGCATGGCTGACCGCTCCTTCCACGCCCGAACTGGTGTTTTTCGACAGCAGCGAACTGTGGGCAACCGTTTCCCGCCTTATCGGCAGGGAGATGATGCAATCGATGCTCCACATAAAAAATATACCCGACGACCCGAGGGTGAATTAAGGAAGGATGAGGGATGAGGGATGAAGGATGAATAAAAATGATGAATGACGAATGCAGAAATCTCCGTACTCTGTACTCCGTACTGAAAACTGACAACTGAAAACCGTTTACTGCCCACAGTTCACTGCCCTCTCCCTATGGCCACGGTTCTCACAGAGAAAGACACGATCTCCGGCGATGATCTTTTACCGGGCTTTTCCCTGCCAGTGGCGGAATTCTTCGCTTGAGAGGATCGTCAATTTTACTCAGGCTTTCGCGCGACCCGATGCCTCACTGCTTGTTCCAAGCAATGGCACACAATTCAGACAACTAGAGCGCATCAGAGTTTACTGTAGCGTATTGGGTGCCATGCCCATGCTCGCCATGGGCATGTTTTCCCGCTAAAACCGCTGCATGGCCACGCCAGCGTGGCCATGGCACCCGCTACACTTACCTCTGATGCGCTCTAGTACCTAACCACAACTAATATTGTGGATATAATCGTTTCAGTTTTATCCTTGCTTTAGGAGTAGTGAATTGCCAATCCACTCCTTTGCCGGAGGAATTGCGGCGGCGTTGCCAGG
>JBEKIK010000384.1:0-3238 GCA_050011795.1 Thermoguttaceae bacterium
ATTAAGTGTCAAGGCGGAGCGTGTTACCAGATGAGTTTTCAACTCGAGCCGGCCGAACCCGAGGTTTTTTGGAATTTCCAGCAAGAACTCGCCCGGGATGGCCTGTGTCAAGGCATGTTGCACCGCTTCGATTCCAGCGGGCGCATGGCCCTTGGGGCGTTAAGCTATATCAACGTCGAAACCCGCGCCCGCCACATGCTGGTCCAGGCCTTCCACACCTTCCCCGACGATTACGCAATAGTAAAAAGCCAGTCGCTCTTCGAGTTGCCGTAGATAAAGGATGAGGGAGGAAGGATGAAGGATAAGGGATGAAGGATGAAAAAAATGATGTGTGCTGAATGATGCATGACGAATAAAACTGCTTGCGGTTTCGCACTGCCCACTGTCCACTGTCCACCGCCCACTTCTACTCTCCCTCTTCATTCTTCCGCCCCGGCGCCCAACTCGTGATACGCCGATTCAACCACGTCGGCGTCGATTTGGGGGAGATCAGCACCGGCGCCGGCCAGGAGCGATAGATCGGCCAATTGCGCGGCGCGGCGCGGAATGCCGTGTGTAAGCTCGTGCAATCGATCGATGGCCGACTGGGAAAAGATCGGCAATTTGCTTCCGGACTGGGCGAGGGATGTATTTAAATAGTTCGTCGTATCCGATGGATCCCAAGGCTCCAAGTCGATTCGCAATTCGGCCAGATCGAGCAGCCGGTCGCCCAAGCGGACCATGTTTTCCCGCCGGCAGGCCAAGACCGACGTCAGGCGCGCCTGGGGCGATGAGTCGTGTCGGACGAGCCGGGCAACTTGGGCGAGAACGCGGTCGTCGGCACAGTCGGCATCGTCCAGAAGAACTACCGTTTCCAATTTCTGATAATAAAATTCCGTCAGCCGATCGGTAATCGCCCGCCAAAGGACGGCCGGCGATGCGGAAGGCTCGGGATTTAATTTCAAGCCGGTAGCCAGCAATAAAAGCATTTCCGCCGGTTCGACGCCCAAAAGGCCGATCTTTACCACGGGCAGGCCGCGGCGGCGCAGTCGTTGGGCAAAGACCTCCAGTACCAGCGACTTGCCGCTGCCCGAGGCGCCCATCAACAATCCCAGCCGGCGATGGTTATCCACGAGGAATTGCAATCGGGCAAGCGCTTCCTCATGGGTCGGGCTGTGATGTATAAATTGCACAGCCGAATCGCCCTGAAACGGCGATTCTAGCAAACCCCAATGCGATTGGTACATCGATCTTCCTCCTCCTTCCGCCTGTTCTCTCTATACTCTGGATAATCGGGGAGTTATAGGCAAAATAAATAGCTCAAGAGATATTACTACAACCCGGTTTTTCCCGTATCATTTCTCTATTCGGTACAATCGGATAGCAAACTTGATGTCCAAGGACTAAATGACAAATGACGAATCGCTATTTTGTCGAGAGCCCGATTGTCGGCGAACAAGCGTCTTTGATCGGTCCCGAAGCTCATCATCTCATTAATGTGATGCGTGCGCGGCGGGGCGCGACCGTGATTTTGTTCGACGGCAGCGGCTCGGAGTTCTCGGCCCGGGTGGAGCAAGTCGGACGCAACGGCATCGAGCTAACCGTGCTTAGCCGCGAGGAGGTCGATCGGGAATTGCCTTTTCCGTTAACCCTTGGCGTGGCGTTGCCCAAGGGCGACCGGCAAAAATGGCTTGTGGAAAAGGCGGTCGAATTGGGCGTCGGCCGAGTGATCCCGCTAAAAACCCAGCGGGCGGTGGCTCAACCGGTTCAGCAGGCCCTTGATCGTCTACGGCGCTCGGTCATCGAGGCCTCGAAACAATGCGGGCGCAACCGGCTGATGGAAATCGCCGAACCGCTCGACTGGTCCGACTACATCGACGCAACCCGAGATCAACTTCGCCGATTGCTGGCCCATCCACACGGATCCCACCTAGTATCCGCCCCGTTGCTTTCTAGTTTACTGCCTGCCGAAGAACCGCCCCCGGGCGTTTTTTTAGCCGTCGGTCCCGAAGGCGGTTTCACCAGTGAAGAAGTAGACCTGGCCGCGAAATCCGGCTGGCATATTGTAGATCTCGGATGTCGCACCCTCCGCATCGAAACCGCGGCACTGCTGCTCGTTTCCATGGTTACAGCGTCGGCGGTTGGTTGGGGAGTTGGCCTTCGTGGCGGGTGAGTACGTACATGTCGCGGATTAGTTGGGCGTCGCAGGGACGCTGTATGACATTTCGCCGGGCGAACATGCGGGCTTGGGCGGCGATCATCACCTCCGGCGGGGCCTCGGTCACCTGGCCGAACGATCGGGCGTAGTTCGCAAAGCTCGGCACGTTTGAGGTGACGAACCCATAGACCATCGAGCAGACGCCAATGGTCTTGCCCGTGAATATGCCGGTGTTGATGGCGGTCTTGGCGTAATCGCCGATCACGCAGCCCAGGTGTTGCATGAGGGTATCGACCTTGCGGCCCTGATATTCCATGCTCACCGTGCCGTAGGTGTTTTTCAGGTCGCTATTCGAGGTGCCCGCCCCCAGATTGATCCAACTGCCCAGATAGGCGTGGCCCAAAAATCCGTGGTGTTGTTTGTTGGTAAACGGTTCGATGATCGTGCCCTCGACCTCGCCGCCGATTTTGCAGTTGTGCCCAAGCGTCACGCAATCCTTGATCGCTGCGTGTTCGATCACTCGACAACCGGCGCCGATGTGAATCGGCCCTCTTAAAAAACAAAACGGCCCGACGGCGGCATCTTGTTCCAATACAACAGGTCCGTTGGAGGCATCGATTACGCAGTATTCTCCCAAACTGGCGCCGGGCGCGGCGAACACGCCGTCGGTAATCTCGCGATAATCGCCGTGCGCAATCCGATCGGCGAGATTTTCCGCCAGAATTTGCATATTCCAGCGGATCAGTTCGTGCGGATACTCGACAAGCGGCAATTCCATTTCGACCTGAGCAAGATGCAGCCCTTCAAACCAAGCGGAAAGTTTATCGGGCGTGCAGTCGCTGGGTGGCGGCGCATGTTCCGGCCCGATCAGCGCGGCTGCCACGCTATTGCCCCGGCGGACAACCGCCTGTTGGCCTGAAGATATTAGCGTTTGCAATCGTTCGATAACGCTCAGCGCCGGGACTAGCCGGGCGTTGACAAACAATGTCGGCTGCTGACGTGGTTCAAGCGTAGCAAAGAGTGCCGGACAATCGGCTGCCAGAACGCCGCCGAGGTGCGGTCGGACAATCGCCCGTGGCCCGTTGCCCGATCGGATTGCCA
>JBEKIK010000385.1:0-5368 GCA_050011795.1 Thermoguttaceae bacterium
ACGGGCACAGTCACACAAACCGGCGGAACCAACTCCGTCGCCGGCACCCTATATCTCGGCTACAATTCCACCGGCAAAGGCACCTATAACCTCAACGGCGGCGTGCTTGCAGTGAAAGCCCTCAAAGGAGGCTCCGGCGCGGCCGCCTTCAATTTCGGCGGCGGTACAATCCTGGCGACCGGAACACTTTCAACCAGCCTGCCCATGACCTTGACCGGAACCGGCGGAAACGGCACGGTCAATACGCAAAGTTACGCCGTCACGCTCTCCGGCGTTTTGTCCGGCGATGGCGGGCTGAATAAGCTTGGATCGGGCATGCTGACAATTAGCAACACGGCAACTTATGGCGGCAACACTACCGTCGGCGGCGGCACGCTGATTTTTTCCGGCGGGATCGGCACCGGCGGCACGTCGCTTATTGATGTCGAATCGGGCACTGCTGTTTTGACGACCGTGAGTGTGAGCAAGAGCGATTTGGACATTTACACTGCCGCGTCGGCCACTTTCGAGGCGGCCGATCACACGTACATAGTTGGAGATATTACCGGCAGCGGAACCACGCAAGTCGATAGCGGCGCAAGCCTGACTGCCGCGTCGATCTGCCAGGGTACTTTAATCATTGGAAGCGGAACGATACTCAGCATCCAACCTATAACCGGCGGGCCGCAAAGCGGCATTATCACTCCAGTTCCCGAACCGGCCGCCCTCGTTCTTCTTGTCGCCGCTTTTCTCATTTTGGCGCTAGCTAAGGCAATCCGTCCCCTGAAGGGGACAGAGATTGGGGATTAGAGATTGGGGATTGGCATAAAGCCACGACGGGCACCAACCAAAGGTTGGTCGGTCGCGCAAAGGTGGCAGTGGACAGACGGCGGGGGATTAAGCGAAAGACCAAGCGGTTTGAGTGTCTTATTCGACAATCATTAGATTCATCCTTCATCCCTCATCCTTCATCCTTCTTTTTAGAATCTTTAACAAAATGGGGACATATCCCAACTCTCCCAACTGCCCCCAACTCACACATCTATATAAATGCCCTTGTCCGTTGGGCTGGGGTTTGATAGATTGCTTTGCCTCTTGTTACTGACCCAGCTTTTCAGGGGGTCGGACAGGGGTCCAGATGGAAAGGAATCCGCATCATGCAGGCTACTCTTGGCGAGCTGGCGGCATTGGTCGAGGGTCGGCTTCTGGGCGATGAAAATATTTTGATCCAAGGGGCAGCCTCATTGCGCGATGCCGAGCCAGGTCAAATTACACTCATCGACGGCGACGGAAAAAATCACGCCTTGCAGCAGTGCAGGGCCACCGCGGTTATCGCTCCCAAAAATTTCACTTGCCAGGACTTTTCCGCCATCCTGGTCGACGACGTGCATCGGGCGTTTGCCATCGTAGTGCTTCATTTTCACCCCCAGCGGCGCGCCAGGCGGATCGGCATCAGTCCCCTGGCCGTAATCAGCCCCACGGCCCGGATCGGCGAGAATGTCGACGTCCACGCCTACGCCACCGTGGGCGACGACGTGATTATCGCCGCCGGATCGACGATCCACTGCGGCGTGCAGATCATGGCCGGCTCGCAGATCGGCGAGGATGTAACCATTTTTCCCAACGCCGTGTTGTACGAGGATACCATCGTCGGGCCGCGCTGCGTGATCCACGCCAATGCCGTGTTGGGGGCTTATGGATTCGGCTACGGTTTCGCCGACGGCCGGCACGTGCTTTCCTCCCAACTGGGAAATGTGATCCTTGGCGCCGACGTTGAAATAGGCGCAGGCTCGACCATCGACCGCGGCACTTACGGACCCACGGTCGTCGGCGAGGGCACGAAAATCGACGACCTGGTGATGGTCGCCCACAACTGCCGCATCGGCCGGCACAACATGCTCTGCTCGCAGGTGGGCATTGCCGGCAGCACGACCACCGGCGATTACGTGGTCATGGCCGGGCAGGTGGGCGTCCGCGATCACGTGCAAATCGGCCATCGCGCCGTGCTGGGGGCAATGGCCGGCGTGACCAACGACGTGCCCGACGGGGCAAGGATGATCGGCATTCCCGCCACTCCCGAACGCGATCAAAAACTAAAGCAAGCCGCCTTCAGCAAACTCCCCGAAATGCGGAAACAACTCAAAATGCTGCAGCGAATCGTGGAAAAACTCGCCGCCCAAGCCGGAATCGCCGACGTGCTACCGGCCAACGGCGACTCTCCGGATTCCGACGCGGACAACAATCGCCACGAGAACCAAGCAGTGGCGTGATGCCGTAGGTTATAGGCTCTTGGTAAGAGCCTATAGGTAAACTGATAACTGAAAACTTAGAACTGAAAACATAGAACTGACAACTGACAACTCCAATGAAACCGCGTCGCGTGGGAATTCTGGCTGGCTGGGGACGCTATCCGCTGGTGATCGCCGAAGCGCTCCGCCGTCAGGGATGTGAAGTCTATTGCCTGGGAACAATCGGGCACGCCGACCCGGCCTTGGCCCAGGCGTGCGATCATTTTCGCTGGCTGGGCTTGGCCAAGTTCGGCAGCGCAATCCGTTATTTCAAGCGGCACGGCGTAAGCGAAGTCACCATGGCCGGCAAGATTTTCAAGGTGCGTTTGTTTAAGCGTTTTGCCTGGATCCACCTCCTGCCCGATTTGCGCACGATACGCATGTTTCTCCCGCATCTTTGGACCCGGAAAAAAGACTGCCGCGACGATTCGCTTTTGACGGCCATCGTCGACGAGTTCGCCTCCGAAGGGATCCGCTTCGCCCCGGCCACCGATTACGCCCCCGAACTGCTCCTGCCGCCGGGCCAGCCCACCCGCCGCGCTCCAAACTCGTGGCAGGTGAAGGACATCCAGTTCGGCTGGCGGATGGCCAAGGAAATGGGCCGCCTGGACATCGGGCAAAGCGTGGCAGTCAAGGATCAGGCCGTGCTGGCCGTCGAGGCCCTAGAGGGAACCGACCAGTGCATCCGACGGGCAGGCTCGCTCTGTCCAGCCGGCGGATTCACAGTGGTCAAGGTAGCCAAGCCCCAACAAGACATGCGTTTCGACGTGCCTACAATCGGCCGCGGCACCTTGGAAACGATGCTCCAATCGGGCGCCTCGGTGCTGGCCGTCGAAGCCGGCAAAACCATCCTACTGGATCAGGCCGACGTGATCGCCTTTGCCGACCGTCATAAAATTGCCATCGTATCACTGTCCGACGGTGGCGAAAATTCAGCGTAATGGATTTTGCGCATATCAGGTGGCATGTCAATCTGCGAAATCGAACGGTATCATTTCCTATACTTTTGCCTTATTGCGGGTATTGGCAAGGTTATTTATACTAAGAGCCTATCCCAAAACAATAATGTCATTCTGAGCGAAGCGAAGAATCTTGAAGAGATATATAGCTAAAATGGGTAATATATTGCCAAATAAGGAGATCCTTCGCTACGCTCAGGATGACTTTTGGGATAGGTTCTAAGTTGTTTCCCGGCCTTGCCCCGGGCTGATTAAGATATATTGGCACATCGAGGAGATCTGGTTTCATGACGATGGATAAAAGTCTTAAGGTACGGCTGGGATTGGTTCGCGCCCGCAGCGTGCTTACCCGGGCTGAGCGAATTCAACGGCTCAAAACGGCCGATCGTTGGCAGGAGGGCGACGATCCTTTTGGCCTGCCTAAAGTCCGCGTGTTTAAGCTGACCATGAAGAAAAAGAAAAAGAAGAAAGAGGAAGGAGAAGGAGCAGAGGGCGCCGAAGGGGCTGCCGCAGCTCCAGCCGTTGCCGCCGCCGAACCGGCCAAGCCGACCAAGCCGGCCAAAAAAGAATCATCCAAGAAGTAATCCAAGGAGGCATCCGGGCGGATGGAATAGTTTATTTTCCCCGGGTGTATTCACTCAGCGCTAACCCCGGGTGTATTCACCCGGGGCTAAATACTTGGTCTTTTTTTTCAACGGTCAGCTACCCCCTATCCTCTAATCTCTAATCCCTATCACCTAATCCCTATCACCTAGGTATATGATCTGCGTCAGCATAGGCCGCGGCCGTCATCGCCACGTGATTGCGGAACACCGACATCTGGTCGAGCAAGGAGCTCGACTGGTGGAGTTGCGTTTGGATTACATCAACGGCGAAGTGAACGTGAAACGCCTGGTGGCCGATCGGCCTTGTCCGGTGCTTATAACCTGCCGCCGCATGGCCGACGGGGGCAAGTTTTCCGGTTCCGAGGAACAACGACAATTGTTGCTGCGCACGGCTATCACCGAAGGCGTGGAGTACGTCGATCTTGATTACGACATTGCCGGCATGATCCCGCGTTTCGGCCGGAGCAAGCGTATCGTAAGCATGCACGACTTTCGCAAAACTCCGGAAAACCTGGAGGAAATCCATCGCCGCCTAAGCGGGCTGGACCCGGACATCGTCAAAATCGCCGTCATGGCCAACCATCCGCACGATAACCTGCGGGTGCTCGAGATGATCCGGCAAAGCGAAGTGCCGACCATCGGCATTTGCATGGGCGATATAGGCGTACCGTCGCGGATCCTGGCGGGCAAGTTCGGCGCTCCGATCACATTTGCCACGTTTCATCACGAGCGGGCGATGGCGCCCGGCCAGCTCACCTTCCAGCAGATGATGGAAGTATACAACTACGACAAGATCGACGCCGATACGGAGGTTTACGGCGTAGTGGCCGATCCCATCGGGCACAGTCTGAGCCCCTTGATTCACAACGCGGCCTTTCAGCATTACGGGATGAACAAGGTTTACATTCCCTTCCGCGTGCCGCGCGAGGATTTATCGCGGTTTATCGACGAAGCCCCCCAACTGGGCATCCGCGGCCTGAGCATCACGATTCCGCACAAGGAAGACGTTATCAAGAAGCTCACCGACGTCGACGCCGCCGTGCGCGGCATAGGGGCCGCGAATACGGTGGTTTTCGAGGGCCAAAAACGGCTCGGCTACAATACCGACCATCACGCGGCCATGAGCAGCCTGGAAGACGTCCTGCGCGCGGACAACCCCCAGGAAAAAAGGGAAAATCCGCTTCAAGGCAAGACCGCACTGGTGCTCGGCGCCGGCGGAGTGGGCAAGGCGATCATCTACGGACTGAGCCGCCGCGGCGTGCAAGTGGTGGTTTCCGACGGCGTGTTGCGCCAAGCCGCGACCTTGGCGAAAAACTTCAATTGCCGTTCAGTGGATTGGGGCGCCCGGCATACGGTTGCCGCCGATTTACTGTTTAACTGCACTCCCGTGGGCATGCATCCGAACGTGGACGAAACACCTTACGACAAGCACCATTTGCGCCCGTCGATGGTCGTTTTCGACGCGGTTTACAATCCCGAAAACACGTTTTTGGTAAAAGAGGCCCGCGGACGCAACTGCACCGTAATAACCGGCATC
>JBEKIK010000386.1:0-3221 GCA_050011795.1 Thermoguttaceae bacterium
CTCTGAATCCGACAACTGCAAATCGCGGAAAAAGGCGACCGTTTCGCGGATTTTCATGGCGCAGATTTCGCCCAGGTTTTTGCCGCCCACGCGCACGGCCAACGCCTCGGGCCGCAAACGCGTGCCATTGCAACTCGGGCAGGTCCGCCCGCTCCGCCAACGGCTCAAAAACACGCGGATGTGCATCTTGTACTTGCGGCGCTCGAGCCAGGCGAAGAAACCCTCCAGGCCGCCGAATTTCCGCTCCGGCACGCCGCGGGTAATCAACGCCAGATGCCGCCGGTCGAGTTCCTTAAAAGGCACATCCGTGGGAATATCGTAATCCGGCGCCAGGGCCAAAAGTTCCTGCAATTCGTGCTCGTAAGCGGGCGTGTTCCAGGGGGCAATCGCCCCTTCGACGAGCGATTTGTTGGGATCGGGCACGATCAGTTCCATGTCGATGCCGATCACGTTGCCGAAACCCTCGCACTCCGGACATGCGCCCAATGGGCTGTTGAAACTAAACAACCGCGGCTCCGGCGTTGGATATTCAATGCCGCAATCTTCGCAGGCCAACTGCATGCTGAATCCCAACCGTTGCCAAGGATGGCCGTCGATGTGAATTGATGGGCGGGTGGAGTGGGCAGTGGGCAGTGGGCAGTGGGCAGAACTCTGTGTTTGAGATGTAGGGTTGGGGATTTGAGGATCAGGATTTAATACAATTCTACCATGATTTTCTTCGACAAATGCATAACATCGCCCACAGCCTTTGGAAAAGGCGGTTTCCAGTGAATCGCGCAATCGGCTGTCGCTTGCGCCGCCGGCCGTCAGTCGATCGACCACGACGTAAATTCCGTTAGATAAATCGTTTAACCCCGGCACTTGTGCCGGGTGCGGACCGGAAACATTCGACAGTGACATACTTCCTTCGTCCAGGTTTATCAGGCGTTCGCTGACAATCACGCGAATGAAACCTTCCTCGCGCAGTCCCACGGCCAACGCATCCCACTGGTCGAGATTCGGCATTTCGATTGGAAATGCGATCAGGTATCGCGTGCCCGGCGGCAGGGTGGCCAGCGTTTCGGCGGTACTCTGGGCGGTGTCGCATCGAACTTCCTGCCCACAACCCAGACAAAACACCTTCCCGATCTTGGCAAACAACAACCGCAGATAATCGCCGGTCTCGGTGGCAGTGCCGACCGTGGATCGGCTGGAGCGGCCGGCGTTTTTGCCGGTAACGGCGATGGCCGGCGGGATGCCGTCGATGCGTTCGGCCTCCGGCTTTTCCAGTCGCTCCAGGAATTGCCGCGTATAGGCCGAAAAACTCTCGATGTAGCGCCGTTGGCCCTCGGCATACAGCGTATCCAGTGCAAGGCTGCTCTTGCCGCTGCCGCTTAGCCCGCAAAACACGATCAACCGCCGATGCGGCAGATCGAGGTCGACGGCTTTCAGGTTATGCACCGCCACGCCGCGAAGTGTAATTTGCCCGATGGAATTCATATTCACTCCGGCACGCTCGGTCGAGAATAAGACAGAATAACAATATAACCGATTTGGCTGGAGTGGTCTAGCAGATTTGAACGATTAGACTGTTGACATTATCGGTTTTTTGGATACTATCTACAGATGCTGCAGCATAACAATATGGTTGGCCATAAATAAGATGACCCTCAAAGAAGAGCTTCATCAGGAGATGATCGCGGCCTATGAAAAGGCCGGCAAAGAGACCGGTTACTGGGGCCGATACTTCCTACGTTCGGTTAAGAAACATGGTGGATTGGAAACAGCAAAAAGGATGCTTGCCAAGAAACTGACCAATCCATCCGAACAGAAGGGATTCAGTGCCTTGATCGAGGCGGGACGGCCTGACTTATCTCTTGAAAGGCTTGTTCTTCAAGCCAAGTACAAAACACTTTTCACTGTAGACGAGTTATCGGAAGCCAAAACAAGGCTTGAATCCATCCCTTCCTTAGCAAAACGCAGGACTGTCCCACCTGAGCGGAACTACCCGGACTCTGTTGAAGACGAAAGTCTCTTTACCGAAGGTGCAAAGAAGACCATAACTGTCAACGCATACGAACGTGATACTGCGGCGCGCAAAGCGTGTGTGAAGCGACATGGATCCAGATGCGCAGTGTGCGATATGTCATTTGAGGAGAGATACGGAATCATCGGAAAGGGCTTCATCCACATTCACCACAAGAAGCCACTTGCAGGAACTAGAAATACATACAAGGTCAATCCAACCAAAGACTTGATTCCGGTCTGCCCTAATTGCCATGCGATGTTGCACACAAGTAATCCGCCCCTTGGGATTGAAGAATTGAAAGTGATTTTTTACAAAATGACCTTGATTCCTCACCCCCGTAACAAGCGTCATGTTCCCTGAAGGAGCAATCTAACCTCGGCCACGAATCGCCGCGCCTGGTCGAGGAGATTGGATACATCTTCTAGGTTGAATCGTATCATTGCGTGATAATCGGCTTCCTCTCGGCGGTCAAAGGCCGTCAGGAGGGCTCTGCCTAGTTCTTCGGATATGCGACCGGACTTTACGTATTCCCGATGTATATGCGAGATCACCGCGCTATGCTTGTGCAATTCTAGGCCGTCGTGAAGCACCAGAGCATATGCGGCATAGAACATTGCATAGTAGCAGCGATTAATTGTGCCTGTTAGCGATTCACGAGAGAGCAGGATTGCAGCATCATTCAATGCATCGTCAGCTTTGACAAGCCATGCCTTGATCACCCGACGCTGATCCTCCGATGTCATACAACCATCCCCTCAACCACGGCGTGTTGCAGAAAAGGCAGACATTCGACTGGCGGCGATTTAATTTCCTCGTCCAAAAAGAAGTGCAGATCAAAGAACACATCATAAGTTAAATGGAGATCGATCCTCCGGTCCAGCACTTCATCCATTTCCCGCTGGTTGAGAGTCCGCTTTGTAACGCAAAGCACGTCATAATCCGACTCGGGATCCGCCCCGCCATCGACGCGGGAGCCATAGTGATAGAGCCTCACGAAATTTTCCCCCAGTACCGATTGCAGCATCTTGCGTAATTCGACTACGCAGGGATCGGGTACCGGACCGGATTGTTTGGAGTCTGGCATTTTCATAATGGCGATCAAACGTAAAATAGGCAATGGCAAGCATCTCGCCGCCTCAATATAAAGTACGTTGCCGACATCCCGGTGTCAAGTATCCCCTTCCTGTTCTTGTGTCATCCCGAACCCTTGACA
>JBEKIK010000387.1:0-3208 GCA_050011795.1 Thermoguttaceae bacterium
ATATCGGCGTAATCGGCGACAACGAAGGCGCGGCTAAATTGCTCGACGAGAGCAGCCTGGTGGAAAGCGTCGAGTTGCGCGAGGGCAAAATCTTCGTCACGCTTGCAGAAAACGTCGACGACTATAGCGAATTGGCCACCATGCTCGTCGAGGCGGGTTACAAGTTGAAACTTTTCAAAGAAGATGAAATAAACCTCGAAACCGCCTTTATGGCCCTTACAAAAGGCATCACGGCGTGAACACAGATTTCCGCACACCAGCCCGAAGCGCAAGCAAGGGCAATCCGACATGAGCGTATCTCACTTAAGTGTAGCGGGTGCCATGGCCAGGCTTGTGTGGCCATACAGTATAATCATCGGGAAAACATGCCCACGACGAGCGTGGGCATGGCACCCATCACGCTACACTTATCCGAGATGCGCACTAAATCCCTCGCTTGCGCTCCGGGCTGGTGTAACTTTACGAATGATTAAGGGGACTGCGCGTTCGCCTGGTCGATGCGTTTATAAAGCATCACTCCCAGCCATATTACCACTCCCAGGTAGGTAAAATTCCGCAGTCCGAGGATAATAGTGGGCGTTGTAACAGGAGGCAACCCGAGAGGAACCGCATTTATCGGAACAAGGGCGTGCGGATTCGGACTGAATTCCTGACTGAAGAAATTATACGGAAAGATCCAGGTTGTCATCACGGCCACGGCGATTAATAAACCCGCGAGAATAAGCGGCCGTACGCGGCCTCCAGGGAATATCTCAACCGCCAATAGCAACAGCAGGGGAAAGGCCCAGATGAAATACTGCGGCGAAAGCACATTGGATAAAATCACGGAACCGGGAATTACATAGCAGGCAATGCGATAGGCGTCTTGCCGAGTATAGCGGGACCAACGAAGCAGGGCCCAAAAACCTTCGCCCGCAAGAAACCCAAGCAACAAGACCGTGGACAAATTTTTCATCACCTGCCACAAGTCTCCGGACAGGTTAAAAGCCCCGTGAGAGTGCGAGATGAAAACCGCCGGCCCGAAGACCGAAGCCATCGACATCAACGAGGAATATAACGACTCGAGATGAATTTCCCGCTCGGCATGGAACTTGAAAATGTCGAACACGCTGGGCCCGGTGGCCGACCACTGAATTAAAAACGGAACACTGATCGCGGCGGCTAATGCAATCAGCGCGGAAAGCAATCGAGTGGATCGGCGCGGGGCGTGAAAATCGGCAAGCAGGAGAAAGGGAACGCAAAGCAGGGGGATTATTTTGAAACTAATACCCAGTCCGAAAATCGCGTATGCCAATGTTGCCCAGGAAATTGACCAGGGCGATTCCCGAAGCGACCGCGTCCAGCAATAGACCCCCGACATCAACAGCATGAGCAGCGCCACATCGAGCCGGTCGTAGAGCACGTGGCCCAAAATGGCCGTCGTAATTATATACACCAGCGCGGCCCAGGGAGCCATTTGCGGGCGCCGCTTCCAGGCGATCAACAAAAGCATTACAAAGGACGCCAGGTCGCAAAGGAACATTATGCCTCGAAATCCGCGGTTGTAATCAAAGTATATCGGCGCGATCTGAGGATCCTGATTACTTGTGATTCGGCGATCGTCGAACATCCGCGGCGCGCAAGTCGTCCAGTATGCCAGCGGAGGGTATGGAATCACAAACTCTTCCGTGTAGGGCGTAATCTGCCAGTCAACTGCTTTGACGGCATATCCAAAATACATGGGGACGTCGGATATCATCGGGCGGAAAAAAAACAGAATGTAGGAACGCGTAAGTACAAATAGCGCGATTGCTACGGCAAGGAGCACCTTGGAGATCGTCCAAGTTCGGCCGTCCCGAGTGGATGTGGATTGAACCGGCATGTTTTTGGGGTGTTTACGTCCCATGCATTGGGTCCTTAATGGATCAAGGTTATTTTTGTCATTGATAATTCACGATTGTTGTTAATCATAAATAATATATTACATAATTGGTGGTTTATGAATAATGGGGTCTGGGCTCATTTCTTTTGTATCAAGGGGGTTATTATCGCCCGTTAGGTTCCGTCAGATTTCAAGCCTTTATAATACTTAACCGCGTGATATGCCATTGACAATACACAGGAAGCCTTTATGGCAAACAGCCACCCGGATTCCCAATAAGAACCGATATTCGCTTCTATGTAATCCGACAAGGAAAAGAGCAAAAAGGTAAATCCCAAGGGTAGATTAAACGAAAGCCATTTTTGACGGCGAAATCTGGCAGCCAGGATAATCACGGCTATCACCGCCCAGATTGCCATCTCTATGATATTGAACCAATAAGCAAAGGCTTCCGTACTCATCGATCAAACCTCGACGGGTATGACTCTAATCCCCAATCTCTAATCCCCAATCTCTAATCTCTCGTTGAAACCCATTTGCGCGAGTTGTTTTAGCGATTCGTTGTATTCCCGTTCCATATATTGCCGGCCTTGGCAGATGCCGATGTGGTCCCAGGGCAGGGGGGCGCCGGCAGGGCAGGGGAGATGCAGGGTTTGTTCCACGTCCACTCCGGCGTCGGCCAGGGCCTTCCACCACAAATCGGGATCAAGGCGTTCGACCCAGGCGTCGAATCGCGCGCCGCTCAGCCAGGCCAACTCGACGGCCTCGCCCACTCGGCGGTCGCCGCGGCAGAGCACGCCTTCCAAAAGACTTGTTTCCACGTCGTGGTATTTTATTTTCACGCATCCGAGCCGCTTGTATTGGCGTAGTTGCTTGTGGGCATCGTGAAAGTATTCGCGCCTCTGCATGGCATTCCATTGAAAGGGCGTGTGCGGCTTGGGCACGAAGTTCGATACGTTGGCCACCACCGTGGGAAAACGTCCGGTCGCTTCCCGGCCCAGCCGGGCGATGTTCTCCGACATTTCGACGATTCCGTCCAGGTCGATTTTCCGTTCGCCGGGCAGACCGCACATGAAGTACAGTTTCACCCGATTAAAGCCCTGCTCGAAGGCCCTCCGGCATCCGGCGTAAAGGTCTTCGTTGGCTATCGGCTTGGCGATTTGTTTGCGCATGTCGTCCAGGGCGGCCTCGGGCGCAAGCGTCAATCCGGAATGTCGCTCTGTGCCGATCAAATCGCCCACCATCCGTAGTTCCTCGTTGATACGCAG
This sequence comes from Thermoguttaceae bacterium, assembly GCA_050011795.1. Classification (GTDB taxonomy): domain Bacteria; phylum Planctomycetota; class Planctomycetia; order Pirellulales; family Thermoguttaceae; genus JBEKIK01. The sequence continues at coordinate 3,130 of JBEKIK010000387.1, forward strand.
GCTGGGCAGCGAGATGCCCACGCCCAACGGACGCAGGACCTCTTGCAGTTGCCGTATAAGATTGTCGAATTGGGGATAA
>JBEKIK010000388.1:0-3206 GCA_050011795.1 Thermoguttaceae bacterium
GTGCGCGTGGCCTTCCAGTTTCCCACCAGGCCGGCGGCATCCACGGGCTTTGGCGGAGCGGCCGGTTCGCCGGGTTTCGGCTCCTCGGCCCCGGCCGGTGTGGATAGCGACGCAAGCAACTGCGCGGACAACTGATCCTTGGGATTCAGACTCACGACCTCATTGAATTCCTTTGCTGCCGCATCGGTATGGCCGCAGGTCAGGTAGTGATAAGCCAGGAGAAAATGCGCCTCGGCCGATTTCGGATTCTTCCTGCGATAATCCTCCAAAGCACGGAGTTGCCCGGTATAAACATCCACATCCGGATAAAGGCTGCTGAGCGTGGTCCAATCCCAGCCCGGACCGACCGAAAGTACGGCATAGACCGTGGCGGCCGCCTCTTGATAACGTTTCAAGGAAAAGAGCACAAGGCCGCGAAATTCATGCAAAACCGTATCGTTGGGCAGCTTGGCAATCGCACTATCGACTTGCGAAAGGGCAGTTTGGTAATCGCCTGCCATGAACGACTCTCGGGCGGTATTGAAAATCTGCATGGCCTGATCCGCGGCCGTTGTCTGGGCATCGGTTCCTCCGGACTGATCGTTGAGGGCATACTGCGGCTGGGTTGCCACAACGATAGGCTGCAAATAATCGATGGTTCCGCCGTCGATCGCAATCGGGGCGGTGCAGTAGGGATTGTAATACGGCCAGTATCCCCAGGACCAGGGCGCAGTCGCGGCGCCCCAACCCCAACCGGTCGCGAAACCGGCGGCCCACCAACCGGCCGGCCAGCCGGCCGGCCAGCCGTGCCAGGGATGGTCCCAGTGTCCGTGCCAGTCGCCGTGATACCAATTGCCGTAGTTGCGTCCGTTGATATTGACCGCGCGATTGACGTTAAACTGGTTTCCGGCGGCGATTGCACGATTCCCGAAATTCGTGCGATCGCTGAAATTGGATCGATTTTCAAAATTGGCTCTGTTCTCGATTCCGGTCCGATTCTCGCCGATACGTTGGAAATTTCCGATTGTTCCGCGCTGGCCCACGTTAAGTCCCTGTCCCGTGCCTGATAGTTGAGAAAATCCCGTGCGATTTGCCGGTGTGAAATTTGATCGGGAGAAATTTGCGCCGGCGACTGGCGAACTGAAGGATGGGGTGTGCTCGAAAGAAGAGCGGGCCATTCCTCCTGCCCCGCCGCCGAATCCGCCGCCATGGCCGCCGCTGAATCCGCCGCCGCCGAATCCGCCGCCGCCAGCCCGCCCAGCCAGCGTTTCGCCCGCCGGCAAGGCTACGAGCAATCCCACGACTAAAAAGCCAATTAGAACCTTATACATTGTTATATCCCCCTTGAAAAAAGCCTTGTATGCTAGTTGGACGTCATGGGTTTTGGCGGCTTGCGAACGATCGGCAGCTCTTCGACGTCCGGCCTCCTATCTCCGCCTATCAGCCGATCGCGCGACTGCCAGGTCATGCGGTCCTTCGACGACATGGTCATAATATTTGTTGAAGACGCGGGCTTTCCCTCGCGAGTCACGCCGCTCATCTTGACGATCCAGCGGTTCCCTTCCCTAATCCAGGCGCCTTCGGCGAACCCGCCCTGCGAGTCGAATACCCAGCAGCGAATCTGCTTGGTCAAGGGATCCCAGCCAAAACGCTGTGAACCGGTCATGGCCGGGTTGCCGCCGATCTGAACCGTGAAGTCGCTGAGGATGAAGCGATGATTGTCCCCCCAGCGGTATGAAGTCACGACCATGGCGTCCGGGCTTTCATCGACCCAGTCGCCTATGAGCCATGCAAGCTGTTGGAGTTGGTCTTCGCCGGAGTTTTCCTCGTCGGCCAGATCCCGGGCGCTGGCCATCTGCCACTTGCCGTCCTGTTTTACGTGGACCACCATGTAGCGATCCCGCTCTGGCGGTTCGCCGTCCGCTTGTGTAACCGTCGACGTTCCATCCTCGATGGCCGTCACTGGGGTAACGAAGCGGATCGACTTGATGGATATCTCTATTTTACCTTTGGGATGTTCCTTGAAAATTCCGTCAAACACCCGTTCGATGTTTTCCCGCCCTTGAAAGGCGTTGCCGTTTTCATCCACGATCTCGGCATTGGAGGTGAACAGCGAGGCCAGCGCTTTGGCGTCTTTTGCGTTATAAGACTTTGTGAAAGCATCGGCGGCCAGCCGAATCGCCTGTTCATCCTGCTGGTGCAAGGGCTGCACGGCCGAAGCAGGTTGCGCGGCTGGCGCGGTTCGTTGTTCTTGCTGAGCCGTTAAGTCGGACGCCGTTGCCAAGCCGGCTACGGCCACGACAAAGATCAACATTGTCTGTCGCATAATTTTGATCCTTTCTTATATAGTCTTATAAACTATAGGTTACAAAATAGGCACGTTTATCGAGGATAAGCTTTCCAATTTCGCATGTGGAGCAGGTTTCCAAACCTGCTTTTTGGGCAGATGGGCAATCCGCCCCACGACAATCACGTGATGATTAACAATTTTATGAGCTCGCCCCCATAAGGCAAACGTCATCTTCGATGAATAGTTCGACCTTTAAGCGTCATTGACCTCACATAAGCGAGTGCAATAATTATCTATTATGCGCCGATAACCCATCCACACTCCAAACTCAAGGGGAAAAACTGAATGCAGTTTTACCCCCTGATACTACCGAAGGAGAAACAAATGGCTTTAAAATCGAAACACACGCGGCGGGATTTCATTTTGGCTGGAACCGCAACAGGAGGCGGACTTTTACTGGCTGGATACGCCCCAACGGCCATGGGCGCGCAAATCCCCGTCCAGAAATCGGAGAAAGAAAAAGCAAAAGCAGGTGAAGACATTTCGCCGGCAGAAGATCTCATGCGCGAGCACGGGCTTTTCGAGCGCATACTGCTGATTTACGAGGAGTCGGAGCGTCGGTTGAAAAACAAGACTGAATTTGATCTGACCACGCTGGCCGGCACGGCAAAGATTGTCCGGGCCTTCATCGAAGATTATCATTCCAAGCTGGAAGAAGATCAGGTCTTTCCGCGTTTCGAGAAAGCGGGCAAACTCGTCGATCTCGTCAAACTGCTCGGCGAGCAACACCAGGCAGGCCGCAAACTCACCGACCGGATCCTGCAATCGACCGTACCCGACAAAACAATTGACGAAGAAAAAAGCCAAAACCTGCTAACGGCCTTACGGCAGTTTATCCGCATGTACCGCCCCCACCTGGCCCGGGAAGATACCGTCG
>JBEKIK010000389.1:0-3204 GCA_050011795.1 Thermoguttaceae bacterium
GTGAAAGTGCTGCCTTGCCCCTCGATGCTCCGCAGCGTCAGCGTTCCACCCAGCAAAGAGCTGTACTTCTTGCAGATCGAAAGTCCCAGACCGAATCCTTTTAGCGAGGAGCCCACCGTCTCGCGAACTTGATAGAACTTCTCAAAGATATGGTCGAGATGCTTTTCGGCGATGCCTACCCCGGTGTCCTCCACGCTCAGCAGGACGGACCGTTCATCGCAACTCACCCATAGTTTGATTGAACCTTGCTCGGTGAATTTAACCGCGTTGCTGATCAAGTTAATCAGGATTTGCTTGAGCATGTCCCGGTCGGAGACTATGGGCGGCAGGCCGTTTTCCAAGTCAATCGTGTAGCGAACTTGCGGCTTGCGCTGGAGGAGTTCTTCGGCCATGCCGCTTACCTCGCCGACGAGCGTTTCCAGGTCGAAGGAGGTGGGATTCACCTGGGTTTTTCCGGCCTCGATGCTCGTGAGGTCCAGGATCCTGTTGATCAGGACCAGCAGGTGTTCGCCGCTTTTATTGATCTTTGCAAGGCGGTCCTTTTGGTGATCGTTTAACGGATGGCGGTCGGCGCGTTCCAGAAGTCCCTCGGAAAAACCAATAATCGCATTCAGCGGCGTGCGAAGCTCGTGGCTCATGTTGGCGAGGAACTCGTCTTTGGCCCGCGCCGCGGTCTCCAGGGCGGCGGCGTGTTCCTGGAGGGCCTGGGTTTTCGCCGTGATAACCGCCCCATAATCTTTCAGCTCGCGGTTGCTCTGTTCCAATTGCGTTGCATAGGCCTGCAGAGTCAATTCGGCGCGCTTCCCAAACAAAGCCTCCACAAAAGACACCGATAGAGTTTCAATGGCCTGCCGATCGTCTGGATTGTAGCCGCCCGGCTTGTTGGCCAAAGCGATCAGGCCCACGATCTTGTCTCCGCGCACAAGCGGAATGCCCAGGAAACAGTCGATCGGCGGATGGCCCTGGGGAGTTCCCACGCGATCGGGGTGGGAGGCCGGGTTGTTAATGATTTGAGATTGCCCCGTCCTAAGGGCCGTGCTCCATATACTGCGGATCGGCATGTCGCAGAGCATCGCCAGGGCTTCGGCTTCGGGGATGTTGCAGGCCGACCAGCCGGGATTGCTCATCGCAATGACATCGTAGCGCCCCCGCTTGTTCAACTCGCCGATAAAGCCGAATTTGCTGCCGGTCAATTCCTCGGCCATCGCAAGGCACTGCCGCGCCACCTGCCTGTCGTCCTCGCAGGTCAGGGCCTCGTAAAACACCCTGTTGATCGCGTTTAGGAGCGCGCGTTCCCGGTTATGCTGCTCGTCTTCCGCAATCAGCACATTGGATTCCATATCATCCGGCATGGATTCAGCCCCCTTGTTCCGCAGCGCGAATCAGCGCAAATGCGTCTCCACCCATGCGGTGGTAGTCATCACCCGGTATTATACTCATAGTTTACGGTTTGCAGCCTTCAAGTCACAAATGTAAAAACGGCGAAAATCGCGCCAATATGGCACACTGTCAGGCTGTGCGCGTGCCAATCCGGCACACCGTGCATCCGCCGGGTGCCGGGTGCCATGGCCACGCTTGTCGTGGCCATGCTGTGGCGTTTTTCGGCACTTCACATGCCCACGACAAGCGTGGCCATGGCACCCAAACCTTTCATTTTCACATTAGCGGACCGCTAGAAGTTAGGGCAACTTGGCGGCAAATTACGGGCCGCACAAAAACGGTCGAAGTAGGGTGCGTGCTTGCACGCAGGCGTTTTTCTACGGTGATGATCGATTTGGCCCGTGCGTGCAAGCACGCACCCTACAATTGCTCCCACGCCGGGCAACGGCGTCGAATCGACGGCGGATTTTTCAACATTCTTTGGCCTCATGCCGATATTTTCATAATGAGTAGGACTCTGCTATGGACGCGGGGCACCTCGTCAGGTGGGTAAATGTCCATAAGCCGAGGTGCAACCAAATGCCGTCTCCCATCCGGGAGGTAATTTGGTTGTGTCTTTTATATTTCCAGGGCAGGTGCGAAATATGTCATTGGCCTACGATACAGGGGCACAAGGTTTGTTGCGGAGAATCGATTCCGCAACCAGCTCGGCCGGTCAAAACGCCGAGTTTGTTGCCCACAGTCCGGCCATGCGAAAAGTCCTCGACATGGCGGCCAAGATCGGCCCGACGAACTGCAGCGTGTTGATCGAGGGCGAGCCGTCCGTGGGCAAGGAGTCGGTTGCCCGCATCATCCATCGGCAAAGCAATCGCGCCGGCGGTCCGTTCGTGCGCGTTCCTTGCGGAGGAATTCCCAAGAACCAGCTTTACGAACAGTTATTCGGCCAAATAGGAAACGGCTCGCCGAAAAAGCATCGAATGGATCGGTGTTTTTTGACGTGCGCCACGGGAGGCACGCTGTTTTTCGACGGCATTTCTCAACTGCCGCTCTGGGCGCAAATCAAACTGTACGATATCCTGCATGAAGAATGGCGGAATTATTTTGGCAATGTAGAAATTCCGCCGCCCGCCATACGTGTGATCGCCTCCGCTACTTGCGACCTTGAAGCCGCCGTGGCTTGCGGCCGCTTCCACACGAGCCTTTACTTCTACTTGAATATCGCGAAGATTCGCGTTCCCCCGCTGCGCTATCGTCCAGAAGATATTCGCCCCCTAGGCGAGCGTGTGCTGACGGTCGCCAACTACGCGAAAGGCTTATACTTGGGCGCCACGCCGCATCGGCTCTCTGAAGAGGCTTGGCAGTGCCTCTCACAATACGATTGGCCCGGAAACATCGCGGAATTGTCCAGCGTTATAATCCGGGCGATAGTCAACGCGAGCTCCGAAGTGATCGATCGGGATGATGTAACAGCGCTGTTTCGCAAAAATCCCCGCCCGAAACATTCCAATGAGATTTCCGTGCCCCTGGGCGGCGAGCTGCGAGAGATCGAGCGATACATCGTCTCGGAAGTCATCCGGCGATGTCATGGAAACAAAACAGCGGCCGCGCGGACTCTGAGGCTACCTCGGCGGACACTCTATCGGCTTCTGGAGGAAGGAAAACGCCCACAACGAAAATGAGATTAGTAGTCCTGGTTCATCAAGGCTTAAGTGAATATATGATTTTCGGGTGACGACTTGGGCATTCTATGTAAGTACCCGCCCTGCATTTGCAATACGAAAAGTCTAGACGGAACTATGGGGTTTATCAAATAGTTTCGTATTC
>JBEKIK010000390.1:0-3181 GCA_050011795.1 Thermoguttaceae bacterium
GATGGGGGCTAAGACGGCGCTGCTTACGAGTAATCTGGATAGCATCGCGCAGATGAGCTGCAATCCGGCAATCGGCGGCGTGGGCAAAGGGCATATCGTGCGGGAAATCGACGCCATGGGCGGGGCGATGGGGCGTGCGATTGACGCCACGGCAATTCAGTTCCGCATGTTGAACCGGAGCAAAGGGCCGGCAATGCACGGGCCGCGGGCGCAGGCCGATAAATGGGCTTATCAGCAGGAAATCAAACGTATCGTCGAGTCACAACCGCGATTGTCGTTGGTACAAGAGACTGCCGATGATCTGATTGTTGAAGAATCCGATGGGAAAATGCGCGTTGTCGGCGTGAAAGTGTTGGGAGACGCCGTATATCGCGCGAAGGCGGTTATTTTGTGCGCGGGCACGTTCATGCAGGGCTTGCTCCATGTAGGCGAAACTACCATGCCCGGCGGTCGTATGGGCGAGCCGACATACGCGGGATTGAGCCGGGCATTGGCGAGGTTGGGATTTACCATTAGCCGCTTCAAGACCGGTACCCCGCCGCGAATAAACGGGCGCACTATCGATTATTCCAAGACCGAATTCCAAGGCGGCGACGATGAGCCTGAACCGTTTTCATTTATGACAGAACGGATTGAGTGTGAGCAGATTCCTTGCTGGATCACCTACACTAGCGAAGCTGTTCACGAACTGGTGCGGGCGAATCTGCATCGGGCGCCGATGTATACGGGCCAGATTCAATCGACCGGTCCGCGATATTGTCCTTCGCTGGAGACCAAGATCGTGCGTTTTGCCGACAAGGCGCGGCATCAATTGTTTTTAGAGCCGGAAGGAAGGCATACGCACGAGGTTTACGTCAACGGATTGTCGACGAGTTTGCCGCGCGACGTGCAAGAGGCCATGCTGCGTTTTATTCCCGGCTTGGAAAACGCCGAAATCCTCCGCTACGGGTATGCTATTGAATACGATTATCTTCCGCCCGATCAGTTGCAACTTTCCCTGGAAACCAAGGGCGTGGCGGGCTTGTATCTGGCGGGCCAGGTAAACGGAACGACGGGCTACGAGGAGGCCGCCGCCCAAGGATTGATGGCGGGCGTGAATGCTGTGCTGGCATTGCATGGCAAAGAACCGCTTGTGCTCGCGCGGCACCAGGCTTACATCGGGGTGATGATCGACGATCTGGTTACCCGGGGCGTAGACGAGCCCTATCGGATGTTCACCAGCCGGGCGGAATATCGCTTGATGCTCAGGCAAGACAATGCCGATCGCCGACTCACACCGTTGGCCCACGATTTGGGCCTGGTGGACTCTCAGCGATGGAATAAATTCCAAGATAAAAAGCAGGAGATCGAGCGAGTAACGGAACTTCTGGAAAATACATACGAGGGATCGATTTCGTTGGCCAAGATGCTCAGGCGTCCGGAAGCAACCTGGAAAGACACCTCCGACAGGTTGCCGGAATTAAGCGAGGTACCGCCCGAGGTTGCCCGGCAGGTGCAGTACGATGCCAAATATGCCGGATACATTGCTCGGCAACAGATCGATGTCCAACGGCAACAGCGTTTAGCGGCGCGGCGGATACCGGGTGTTTTGGATTACAACACGATACCGCATTTGCGCGAGGAGGCGCGGGAAAAACTTGCTCGGGTCAGGCCGGCGGACCTGGCTCAAGCCGCCCGGATTAGCGGAATCACGCCGGCGGATATTTCTGTTTTGATGATTCACTTGGCAGGGGCGAGGGGAAAGGGGAAAGTGGACAGTGGTCAGCGGGCAGTGGACGGTGGACAGTAAACGGTGGACGGTGAGCGGGCACCATGCGGGGCATGGTCGGCGAGTGGTGGTCTTTTTGTTCGCCCTTTTCATGCAATCGGCAAGTTCTATGTGTTATCCCCAAGTCGCGTTATTGCCCTACTTTACCTGGACTCAGAAAATTATATTATAATAATGGCGACAAAATCTATAAGGTCTTGTGGTTAATAGACTTATAAACTTTTGACTCATATTGACAGGAGCGGGAAGATAGCTATAATTAAGCCCGATTGGTAAGTTCGGTAATGTCGGAAGGACCGGATGAGCCTGTTATTTATACGCAGCGTAGTGAAGTAAGAGATTTGCGAATACGGCGAATTCAAGGCGATTTAACCCCCTTTTATTACACGGATGACCAGAAGGCGTTGGTACGACGACCGACAGCGAATCCAGCGTCTTCGCTATAGCTCGTTGCCTCAAGCAACTAGTCAAGGGACGGTGAAACGAATATGAAAACTGTGTTTACGACCGGCGAGGCTGCCAAGATTTGCAAGGTCAGCCAGCAGACAATCATTCGTTGCTTCGATTCAGGACAACTAAAGGGATTCCGCGTACCGGGCAGCCGGTTCCGGCGAATTCCCCGCGATCAACTTTTCACGTTCATGCGCGATAACGGCATACCCACCGATGCCTTGGAAAGCGGCAAGAGAAAGATACTCATTGTCGACGACGACGAAGAACTGGTCGAATTGATCAGCGACGTATTGGAACGCGACGGCCGCTTCGAGGTCCGCTCTGTGAACAACGGATTCGATGCGGGAATGATGGTTAAGGAATACCGGCCCGACTTGATCGTGCTCGACGTGATGCTGCCCGACATCAACGGCAAGGAAGTTTGCCAGCGGGTCCGCAGCGACAAGTCGATGGACGACGTGCGGATCATATGCATCTCGGGCATGGTTGAAGAAGACAAGATCGGCGAGCTCAAGGCGGCCGGCGCGAACGACTTCTTGCACAAGCCGTTCGAGGTGGAAAAGCTGGTCGAACGAATGTGCGCGCATCTGGATATCGAAGTGCCGGCCAGCGCATGATTATTGTCCGGAGCATGTAGGTGAACGAGGCGGAGTTGGCAACTATTCTGTCGCGGCTCGAGACATTGGAAAATAAATTCCAAGAGACCGTGGAAGCGGAAAAGCTCGAGGCCATGGCCGAGTTCGCCGCCGGGGCAGGTCACGAAATAAACAACCCGCTGACGATAATCGCCGGCCGGGCGCAACTGTTTTTGCAGGGGGAGACCGATCCAGAGCGGCGCAGGTCTCTTGCGCTTGTGAATTCGCAGGCCATGCGGATTTACGAGATGATCGCCGACATGATGCTCTTCGCCCGGCCGCCGCAGCCCAATTTTGCCCCAGTCGATGCGGCTAAAATCATCGA
>JBEKIK010000391.1:0-3172 GCA_050011795.1 Thermoguttaceae bacterium
CGGATCGACGTTTATTTCAACATTAATAGTTTCCGGCATGTCGAATCCGAATTGCTCGACCGCTACATTGCGCGCCCTTGCCACCGTCCGGCCGATTGCCACGGCGTTTGCCTTGCTGATTCCGCTGTATGAAAGAAGGACATGATCGAGCTTAAGTTCCTCCGCAGTAATCAATGCCGCCGGCAATAAGAGGAAGGCCAGCGCCGCACACCACGTCACACAGCTTTTCCCGAACATAATTTATTCTCCTGAAAACCGCGGTGAAAAAGGAAGTGCCTATTTATCGCGCAAGGGGCTTTTACCCACAACAAAATTGCGAGCGACCAACCGACCATGCCGACCAATGCTGCGCATCGGCACCCGATGGTACCCGTTGGCGCCCACCGCGGCTGTACAAAATACACCTTTTTAACTCCAGGCACAAGTGCCGGGAGATAATATTAATGGCGTATGCCCATTTAAGGTTCGATCAGATACGCCTGATTTTCCAGATTCAGGAGCACGGGCTCGTCGAAGACCATGTATTGCGAGAGCGTGCGCCCGTGACGCCGGGCAAGTTCAAAGTATTCGTCGCTGAACTGTTTGATCCGCTTGGCATTGGATTGCTGATCGCCGTGGAGCGACGAATCGACCCAGCGCCCGGAGCGTTGATAGAAAGTCCGGTTGCCGACGTTGCGGACATTTTGCTCCACGGCGGCCAATTCCTTTTCGGCAGAGATGGAATCCTTGCCCGCTCCGCCGCTTTGAAAGGCGGGCGTGGAGCTTAAACTCTTATAGGCATCGGCCATTTCCGCCGGCTTACCCCCATACCCGAAAGCGCCTCCGCTTGAGCCGGCCGGAACCTGCGCGGCACGTTGCATGTCGCCTTTCATTGCCCGTTGGGCAAATCCATCGCGGCCTTCGGATAATTCCAATGCGCCCAGCCGGCGGTCGGCCCGGGCCGCGTTTCCGGCAACGTCGCGGATGTTTACGCCCTCATCGGCCATGAACGAGGTGTACGGAGTTAGGATACCGTGGCGAGTGGCCAGTTCGACCAGTTCCTTCACCAATTCGTCGTTTTTGCCTTTTAAATCCAACTCGTCGAGAATTTCGCCCACGCGGCGTACGGCCCAAAGTTTTTCGATAAATGCAAAACTCTCGTCGCCGCTCTTATCCACAAACGTGGCGGGAAAATCGAATTTTTCCTGCCTTTGCCCAACAGTTCCTTGAACGATCACTTTGGCTGCGCCGGGCCTCTTGTATCTGCCGACCAGCACCAACTGCTCGCCGGCGAACAGATCATATTCGTCCTTGGGATAGACCCGATTTATCGGGCTGCCTTCTTCCGTTTTCATCTCGTCGAGGACGAACTGTATTTGCACGCCGGTCATCACGGGCGCTTCCAGGCGGTTGTACAGCCGGCTTATGCGATCCTCGATGTCCTCGCTGGGACGGACGAACTCGCTTTGGCCGAAATTCTCGCGCACGATCTTGTCCAACAAGCGGGAGTTCACGTCGTAGCCCACGCCAAAGGCGAAAATCCGCGCATGGAACTTGTTTTCCTGCCTGGCGTCAAGGGCGATCTTCATCTCGTTGGTCTCGCCGGAGGTGGGCAGTCCGTCGGTAAGGAAGACGACGTAGCTGGGCCGCCGGGCATCTTGAATCTGCCCCAGGGCCGTACGCAACGCGGCGTCGATGTTCGTGCTGCCGCCCGCATAAAGCCCGGCCACAAAGCCGAGGGCCGCCTTGCGGGTTTCCTCGTCAAAACGTTGCAGCTCCGGACGGAAGCTTTCCACCCGATCGTCATAGGCTATGACGTTGAACAGATCGCCCTGCCGCAGATTGTTCAGCACGTACTTGAGCGCGGCTTGCACTTGCTCGATTTTCTTGCCGCTCATGCTGCCCGAACGGTCGATTACGAAAATTACAGTTTTCCCTGAGCCAGTCCCCGTTTTTTCAACTTCGGCCTTGATTTCCGGGCTGGCCAAGAGCAGGAAAAATCCCTCCTGCTCCTTTTCCGGCCGATAGCTTAACACGCGGGCGCCGAGCGTGCCTTTGCCCACGTCGTAAAACAAGCGGAAATCGGAGGAGGGCACTTCGTTCTTGCTGGAAAACGCGATTGTCGCATGTTGTTGGTCGGGCCGTTTTATTTCCACGGCATGGGTCGGACTGTAAACATTCTTGATTTCATCCCGGCTCTCGATCGAAACCCGGATGTCGACTTTTTCCACCGCATCGGAAGTGTATTTTGCGGTGCTCAGTGGAAACAAAAAGTCGGTCAGCCCTTCCTGCTTGCGGCAAAGCTGCGAATATCGCAGCGATACAGTGCGGCTGGCCCCGGCAGGCACGGGAAACACGCTGGTTTTGAACAAGCCCGTGCCCATCCACTCCAACAATGCCGGGTCGCGGTTTTTACGCACGATCTCCTCGTACATGCGCCGGGCCTCGCGGGCATCGAGCAACTTGGCCGGATACTCTTTTCCGTCAATCATCAGCGTCATCTGCTCCACCGCGCCGTCGTAAGGCAATGGGAACACAAAGGCCACTTCCATCGGCAGGCTGCCCGTGTTGACAAACGTCTGCGAAACCTGGACCTGCGCAACCTGATCGGTCAGCCGGGCTTGAATGTCCAATTCCTTGATTTTGTAACACACCGGCGGCCGCGGACGCGGCGCTGGAATGGGATGCGGATGCGGCCAAGGCTCCGGCGGTAAAATGACGATCGGCCGCGGCAAGCGCACTTGCTGATTGGGATCGATCACTATCAAAATACCCTGCGCGGTGGCAATCGCGGGCGAGGCGAACATCGCCAAGGCCAACAAGCGGATGATTATGCGGGACATGAGAGATTCTCCTTTGTTATTTAATGGTGTTCCTATCAGGAGCGTGTGAACGAGATATTAACCAAGTAATATGATAATCAATTAAACCCGGCAAAACGGTAACAAGTTTGTCAATTACGGTTCGCACGAAATTCCTGACAGGATTAAGACGTTTTTGATAAATAATTAGTTCCCAAACCGCTATATTTCTTTTCAGATCAGAGGGTTTTTTCTGCTTTTGGCAAAGGAATATAGTAGTATTTGTGAAGTGGAGAAGAAGATAGGGCAATCCCCATCGTTTGGGTTGTGCGGGCAAATTAGACAAACTGTCCCAATCTTAAAATCCACTTACTTTGTTAAGGGGATTTGAC
>JBEKIK010000392.1:0-3169 GCA_050011795.1 Thermoguttaceae bacterium
TCCCAGCGAATATATGTCGCTGCGGATATCGGCGCTGCGGGGATCGCGGGCTTGTTCAGGAGAGATGTAGTCGAAGGTGCCCAAGGTGACTCCGCTGGCCGTCAAATCGGCCCCTATGGACTCCGCTTGGCGCAGGCGGGCCAAACCCATGTCGATCAATTTCAACTGTCCGCTTGGAGTAATCAATAGATTCGAGGGCTTGATGTCGCGGTGAACTATATGGCGGGCATCGGCATGCGCCAAGGCATCGACCGCTTGAAGCGTATAACTGATGGCCTCCTCAAGGTGCAACGGTCCTTTGCGCTCCACCAGTCTACGAATGTTCTCTCCTTCCACAAACTCGAAGGCGATAAAATGTACGCCTCGATCTTCGCCCACGTAATGCACCCGGGCGATATTCTCGTGGTCCAGCCGGGCGGCCGATTGGGCCTCGTTTTGAAACCGCTCGACGGTCTCCGCATCGGCGGCCTGATCAGGGGGAAGAATTTTCAGGGCCACGGTCCGTGCAAGTCGGGTGTCCAATGCGCGGTACACCCGGCCCATTCCCCCGCCGCCGACGTATTCGATCAACTCAAAATGCCCCAAGTGATCGCCGGGCATGATCCGGCCTTCCATGATCCGCCAGGCCGAATCGGAAACCGCCGGGGGAGGAATCGGGGCTCGATTGGAAATGAACGTTGGTTGTTCACTAATCGAGTCTATCGGGGGAGTAGGAGTAGAGGATGACTGAGATTCTGATGCGCATGGGCCGGCGGCGGCATCACCAGCCGGCGGGTAGACTCTCCGTCCATTGGAACAGCTATCGCTCATTATGTGTTGCGACTAAATAATCTGTCGTATTCCCCGTTATGGAGAAAAAAGACCTATTAAACGGCCGCATTAACAGCGACCAAAATATGGTGTATAAATTCCGCAGGCTGAACGCCCGGCCTAGATGAGTCGTCTGTGCCTTTATAACAAATAAACACCGTCAGGATATTAGGGTTCCTTTTTTTGTCAATACTTTATTATGGAATATGGGTAACGGCAGACTCTAGCTTTGGATTACGCAAGTTGCCTGTGCCAAGTTCGCTTAGTTGCTAATGAATTCTTGATTACTTATAATTGGAGCCTAAAAATAGTTCGATTCTAATACTGCTTTATTGATTTTTTTCCGGACGAGACTTGGCTAATTACGTTGTCAGACCGTTTTTCGCCGCAATGCTCGCTGAACTCAATCGCCAAAAGGTTAAGGCCGTTTTTTCGATCGAGTATGAGCACAATTTAGACAATTCCCTGCCTGAAATCGCCCGGTGCGTGGAGTATTTCGACAAGATCGCCGCTGCATTGGCTGTCGGAACAAATGGCTGATTTTTTATATGAAATAAATTGTTATCGGCCTTTTTCATTAGACACATTAGAAAACGTGAATTTTTTCTATGCACAAAAAATAGGCAGAAACGTCGTGCTCAAAAAATGTGCATGGCTGCCTAATAAAAATGCACATTGCAAGCAATGACATAACTGCTTGCAATGCAAGAAGTTCCGTCAACGACTTGACTTTCTCCAATTATTACTTCGGTTCGTCGCCACGATGGTGACTCTCTAAACCGAATCCACAGCCTTACGATAAGGAGAAAGCAGTGAGTACGGAGATGACAATTGACCTGACTGAAAAACATACCGAAATCCAAAGGGTCGCCCAAGACCTGTATTCCCAAAACCCGGATTGGGTTACCTTTTACCGGGAAATCTTCGGACTGCACGGAATCGTGCGTCATACATTCCCTACCAGGGAACTGCTCAATGATTTTGAGCAAAGCGATGCCTATAGAGAAATCCAGCACTTGCTGACCCAGTTGCGGGCAAAAGGCCCCTTTGACATCGATCCCGAAGAAGAACCCACCCGGGTAATTACAGTTCGCATCCCTAAAAGTCTACACGAGGCCCTCAAGGTCGAGGCCCACGACCACCGCACCAGCATGAACAAACTCTGCATCTCCAAACTCCTGCAATTCATCGACACCCAACTCGTGCCGGAAGAATAGAGCTGCCGTAAAGCCGCGACCGTCGATTGCGGACATGTTTGTAAAGCCGCGACCATTGGTCGCGGTTTTGGCGCCACTGGCATCTTGCCAGTGGCCACCCAGCGGATAAAACTTACTTTCAAAGAACTATTGTCGCTGAGGATAGAAATCCTTCGGAGATTCTAGAAAAAGGGTTTGGAGCGGACTTATAAGCCGGGTTTTGTGCCCTTGGGTTATTAAGCCAAAGGTGATGATCATTTCTCTAGGGCGCCGATTGCTCGGCGTCTCGAGCGGTCTACCCGGAAGTCGATAGCGGGCCGGACCGACCCGCGGCAGCAGCCGGATGAACGAGTCAGCCTGCGCTGCACTGCTCCCTGCTTGACCTTGCTCCTGGTGGGGTTTGCCGAGCCAGGCCGGTCGCCCGGCCTGCTGGTGAGCTCTTACCTCGCCATTTCACCCTTACCTTGCGGCGGACGCATGGATTTGACCCCATGCGCCCTGACCGCCAGGCGGTATGCTTTCTGTTGCACTTTCCCTGACCTTGCGGCCGGTGGGCGTTACCCATCACCACGTCCTACGGAGCCCGGACTTTCCTCCGGTCGAAACTCGACAGTTGGGCCGATATGGCAGCCCGTCGGGTCCCGGCCGGCGATCATCCAGTCCACTCTTAACCCACTATTAGGATACCCTCCCCGCCGCCCGGAGGGAAGGAGCGAGAGAATAGTTTGTTTTTTTAGCCTGCAATTCACGGCTCTCATTAGCCCTAATTTTGCGACATCGGCTTCTTTGGGCATTGCATTAGCGCTTTTCCACCGATAGGCTAAATGTTTTGACATCTTTTCACCGGAGCGGACCATTATGAACAGCGATGCGATCGAAAAAGCCTACGCCTTGGCGAAAGAGCAATACGCGGCCTGGGGAGTCGATGCCGACGCCGCCTTGGAGCGACTCTCCCGGATTCCGATTTCCATGCACTGCTGGCAGGGGGACGACGTGGGCGGATTCGAGAATCCCGAGGCGGGTTTGAGCGGCGGCATTTTGGCCACCGGCAATTATCCCGGCCGTGCCCGAAACGCCGACGAACTCCGCGCCGACGCCGCCCTGGCTTTCAGCCTGATCCCCGGCAAGCATCGTTTTAACGTCCACGCCATTTACTTGGAAAC
>JBEKIK010000393.1:0-3159 GCA_050011795.1 Thermoguttaceae bacterium
ATCATGCGATGGTCCAGATTTTCGTCGATCCATCGGCTGACCACAGTTTTGATGTCGTTGAAATCCAAGACCATCCCGCAATCGTCCAGCGCGGCGGCCTTGACGGTGATAATCACCCGGCCGTTATGCCCGTGCAAATGCCGGCACTTGCCCTCGTAGTTCAACAACCGATGGCCGTAACAAAAGTTGATTTCTCGGGAAACGCGAAACATAAATCAAAGGATGAAGGATGAAGGATGAAGGATGAAAAATAAAGGATGAGCTAAGTATGATGGGTGAAGGGAAATATGTGTTTTATTCATCCTTCATCCTTCATCCCTCATCCTTTTTACATAGTGTGTCGGATCCTCTATATCAATCAGTCTAAATGCTTTTTGCCGTTCTGCGCACTTGTTGCAAATTCCGCAATGCAGTCCATCGACTGGGGCGATGCAGGAAAATGTCAATCCCAGCGGCAAGTCGCGGCCAAGTTGCATTACCTGCCGCTTGTCGAACTGGTCAAAGGGCCGAACCACTCGCACCCGCCCTCCAGTGGCCCGGTCCAAGGCGGATTCGAAATCGGCGAAAAACTCCGCGGTTGCGTCGCCGAAAGGATTCGAGCCTAAAATGGCCAGGGCGAGTTGCCCGATCCCGTTGAGCCGGCACCAAATCGACGCCTTTATTATAAGCAGTGCGTTGCGTCCGGGTAAGTATACGGCGTTGTCCGGGGAATGTGCGTCGGGCACGCCCCGGCCGTCGGTGCTCCAGTGCCTGCCATAAATGTCCTTAAGCGGCATGTCCAAAACCACAAGCCGCTGGATTTTATTCTCTTTATTATTCCCCGCGGCCTGCAAAACCGCCCGCACAGCCCGCAGTTCCTCTTCTTCCCAGCGCAACTGCGAACGAATATAAAACGGCTGCACTCCATACCCCTGGCCCGCCAGATGTCCCAGCAAAATGCAACTATCCAATCCGCCGCTGAGCAACAGACCGATCGGTGTTTTTTGGTTCTTGGCCTGCATAAACATACGTGGCTATGAATCAACTTACTTCGTTTTGAACTGATGGCAATTTTATGGGCAAAGGCGTTGCCTGGAAAGGGAATTTGATAAGACTTCATTCGCGCCGGTCGCAAGCGACCGGGCTTCTATGTTGGGGCAGCAGTTTAACTGCTGCCCCAACATAGTGGGCTAAACAATCCGCGTCATCTTTCCCGTACGCTCAAAAACCCCCACCAACCTGACCTTGCAAGCGACTGGCCGGGTCGATAAACTCGCCGGGCTTGGTTGGCAATATAGGGAAAATATCTCAGGATTGCGGCACTTTCCCGGCCATCCGATTCGCAACTTCCTTATGAAACGAAAGCAAACCACCCAAAAGAAGCGTTTTTGGATCGCTATTCCCCCCTTAGGATCATTTTTTACTTGCATCGGGAAATGGGGCTTTTAGAATGAATGTTAGGCGCCCCAGCTTCCCTAACCCCTAAAGTAAAGGTGTGTTATGAAAAAGGCTGGTTTGGGGCTCCTGATAGGTGCGGTACTGATGGTAGCGGCGCTCGACGGTTTCGGCCAGCGCAGCGATGTTATTGCCCAACGCCCGCAATCCGCTCCGGCGCCCGCCGGAAGCGGCGACCTCATGGTCGTGCCGATTCCCTCGGGCGAAAAAGGACAAGGGCAATTGTTGGCGGTCATCGAACCAAAGCAAAAAGTGATGAGCGTATATCGGATCGATGCGAATACCGGCAAAATCGCGCTAAAGAGCGTTCGCGATCTCCGTTGGGACCTGCAAATGACTAATTATAACAACGAAGCTCCTCTGCCGCAGGAGATCCAATCATTGTTGGAACAGCGATAATGGCCCAAAAATATTACAACGTTAAAGAAGCCTCCCAAGTTTTCGGCATTACCGAGGAAGCCGTCCGGCAAATGCTGGAGCGCCGCGAGTTACACGGATATCGCGACGGAGCGGACTGGAAATTCAAGAGCGAGGACATCGAGCGCATGGCCGCCGGACGCAAATCCCAACCGGCTCATGCAATTGAAGATACCGACGAAGTGCTGCTTAGCGAGGTGGAGTTGGGCCAGTCGGGTACGGGCGCCTCGGGAACGGTCATAGGCATGGAAACGGCTCCCCGCGCCGAAAGCGATATCCACCTGGCCGAGAGCGACGTTGACGTTACCAGTCAATCGGTCACCCCGCCCATCGGAAAAGCCCAGCCCGATTCCAAAGTCGGCAAGTTTGAAGAACTCGATCTTGGCATGGCCGAAGACCTGACCTTGGCCGAAAGCAACATCGGCTTGGACGCTGCCAAAAAACCCTCCTCCGAATCTCCCACCGGCAGTTCCTCGCTTGCCATCGCCTCGAAACCCTCCGATGACGATGAGGCGGTAATCGGCGGCGGCAGTTCGGGCAGCGGCATTACGCTTAGCGGCGATAGCGGAATTTCACTGGTCGATCCCGCCGACAGCGGTCTATCCCTGGAAGAGCCTCTGGAATTGGGTGCAAGCGGCGCGGGAGAATCGCTGGAACTGGGTGAAGAGGACCTTCTTCAACTGGCCGAAAGCTCCAAGTCCCACTCCGGTCTGAAAGCCGATGACGACTTTTTGCTTACCCCCACGGAAGAGACGGCCGAGGCCGACGAGTCGGAAAGCGGTTCGCAAGTCATTGCCTTGGATACCGAAGGCGATGAAGCCGCCACGCTCGTATCTCCGGGCCAAGGAATGGCGACCATTTTCGGCGAGGCTTTAGGCGGTCAGCCGGGCCTCGATATGGGCGCGGGCGTTGCCCTGGGACCGGCGCCTTTAGGCGCGCCCGGCTTGGGCGCGTCGGCCGCCGCGGTGGCCGAAGGCGCGGCAGTGACCCCGGCCGGCGCCTTCTTTCCCGAAGCGCCCTATTCCACCTGGAACATCGTTTTTCTGAGCTTGTGTTTGTTCTTCCTGCTTCTGTGCGGCGCGATGGTGTACGATCTTCTGCGGAACATGTGGAGTTGGAATTCAGCCGGCAGCGTTAATACCTGGCTGATGGATACTATTGTCGGATTGTTCGAAAAATAGTAACATTTTCACCTTTTGCAGTATTGAAAATACTAGCCCGAAGCGCAAGCGAGGGATCGGATATTATTAAACCAGTTTGCCCTCGCTTGCGCTGCGGGCTAGTGTTAATGCAAGCTTATCAACCCGG
>JBEKIK010000394.1:0-3135 GCA_050011795.1 Thermoguttaceae bacterium
CCTGGCAACGCCGCCGCAATTCCTCCGGCAAAGGAGTGGATTGGCAATTCACTACTCCTAAAGCAAGGATAAAACTGAAACGATTATATCCACAATATTAGTTGTGGTTAGGTACTAGTCCCCATTATCCATTCCTCAGCCCTTGGCCAGGGCGATCTCGATGAAATGAATAATTTCCATAAGTATGATGCCCGGGCCTGGTCGTGGGTCCGTATGTCATCTGGGCCGAGTCTGAGCGTGCCGGCTGGAGTAGCGATAATCGCCGTCCTGGTGTTTGTTGCTTATCTTCCCGCGTTAAACGGCGGGTTCATCTTGGACGACGACGTACTTCTGACGAAAAATCCGTCCATCAAGGCCCCCGACGGCCTGTTCCAGTTTTGGTGCACCACCGAACCGTACGACTATTGGCCGGCGACAAATACCGCGCTCTGGATCGAGTGGCGCATCTGGGCGATGAATTCCGCTGGCTACCACGTCACTAACCTGATCCTGCATGTCGTCGAATCGTTGCTGATTTGGATTATCCTGCGGAAATTATCCGTTCCCGGGGCCTTTTTGGCGGCCGTTATCTTTGCCCTGCATCCGGTGAACGTGGAATCGGCGGCTTGGATAGCGCAGCGGAAAAACATGATGTCGCTGTTGTTCTTCCTGCTGTCGATTTTGTGGTATATAAAGGCGCACATGCCCACGGCAAGCGTGGGCATGGCACCCGGCGCGGGCATGGCATACGCACGTTCCCACGGAGGACCGTGGGAACGAGAAAAAACATATTCATCCTTCATCCTTCATCCTTCATCCTTTCATTTTTGGTACTGGCTGAGCCTGGCGGCGTTCGTGTTGGCCATGCTCAGCAAGGGATCGGCGGCGATCTTGCCGATTTTGCTTTTGGCGATAGTCTGGTGGCTGCGCCTGCTTTGTAAACGAGAATTACTGCGTGTTGTCCCATTTTTCGTAGTCGCTGCCGTGCTGACCGGGGTGAACCTATGGTTCCAATCGCACGGCGAGGAAGTAATAGTGCGAAACGCCGATTTCACGGAGCGTGTGTTGGGGGCGGGCGCAGTGGTATGGTTCTACCTGTACAAGGCGATTTTGCCCTTTGATCTGGCCTTTATCTATCCGCAGTGGCAGATCGAGCACGGCAATCCGCTGTGGTGGCTGCCGCTTGTTGGTGCATTGGCCGTTACGGCGGTGCTGTGGCGATATAGAAAAAGCTGGAGCCGGCCGTTGTTGTTTGCCTGGGGTTTTTTCTGCGCGGCGCTTGTGCCGGTGATGGGTTTTACGGACGTGGGCTTCATGAAGTATTCGCTGGTGGCCGACCATTATCAGCACATCGCCATAATCGGGGTGATTGCATTGGCGGCGGCGTCTTGGAGCGTTTGGTGGCGGCGGGCGCGGGGCGGAGAACGCCGGGCGGCAACCGTCGTCGCCGTTATGGTGGCGGGAACTCTCGCATTTCTGACTTACAGGCAAAGTGAAATTTACCGCGACAACATAACCCTTTACACGGCCACGCTGGAAAAAAATCCGAATTGTTGGATGGCCCAAAATAATCTGGGCAATGTATTGATCCAAGCAGGCCGGCCGCGAGATGCGATCGAACATTGTCAACGGGCCTTGGAGCTTAATTTCAACTATGCCAAGGCCCACTACAACCTGGGTACCGCTTTGAAGGCAATAGGCCAATATCAACAGGCCATCGATCACTACGAGCAAGCCCTAAAACTCGAGCCCGACTATGCCGAGGTCCACTACAATTACGGCAACATTTTTATCCATGAGGGCCAACCGCTGGAAGCAATCGAACATTATCGGCATGCCCTGCAGAGCAAGCCCAACTTTACCGAGGCCCATAATAACCTGGGCATCGCTCTGGCCGATATCGACCGGTTTTCCGAGGCGATCGAACATTACAATCAAGCCCTAATCCTCGATCCCGGTTATGCCGAGGCCCACAACAATCTGGGCTGCGCATTGGATCATACGGGCCGGTTGCACGATGCGATCGAACAATATGAGCAAGCAATACGGCTGAAGCCCGACTACGACACTGCGTATTCCAACTTGGTGTTGGCCTATGCCAAAGCAGACCGCTCGGCCGATGCCATAGCCGCGGCCCGAAAGGCTATTGAACTTGCCCGATCCAAGGGCCGGACCGCTCAAGCCGAAGAGATCGAAAATTGGTTGAATTCCTACAATCCGCTACCTACAAAATAAGACTCCAGTCCCCATTATCATTTCAAGATCAATAGGTGACAAATTGAAGCCATAAGATGCCTAAAATCAGAGTCAGGACCGTCAAGGGGACGCCGACCTTGCAGTATTCAGAAAAGGAAATGGGGACACCCTCTCGCCGTGCGTTCTCGACCACGATCAGGTTGGCCACCGACCCGAGTACCGTGAGGTTTCCCGCGAACGTGCTGGACATCGCCAGTGCCAGCCACGCCGTCTCACGCGTTGCCTCGGGCACAGCCTGCGCCACCGGCGCCAGCAGCAACACCGCCGGCACGTTGCTGACCAGGTTCGACAGCCCCGCAGAGACGACGCTCATAAAAACCACCGGGCGGCTCAAAAGCCACTGCCAGCCTTCGATACCCCAACCGGCAACGACGTGAACCTGGAACGCGTGGACCACAATGAACAGCCCGGTGAACATCACCAGTAGTTCCCAATCGACCTGACGGTAGATCTTCTCCGGCTTGATCCGGTCGAGCAGCAAAACGGCCGCAGCGCCGAGGGCGACCAGTTCCATCGGCAGGCCAGTGAAGAACAGTGCCACCGCCGCCAGCGTCACTGCCACCGCCTTGACTTGCAGCCGGGCGTGGGTACGGCTGCGCGTTAGCCGCTGGCCGTGGCCCACTTCGGTCGGCGCTTCGTCCTTGTCGCGCGCATCTTGCTCCTTGGGAACCGCCAATCGGCCTCGGTACACCAGGCAGACCACGATGTAGGTGAGGCCCAGCCCCAGCATGGCAACGGGCATCAGACGAGCGGCAAAACGGAGGTAAGAGATACCCGAATGAACGCCGATGAAGATGTTCTGTGGGTTGCCGGTGATGGTGCCTGTCGAGCCGACGTTGGCCGCGGTCGCCAGGCCGATCAGGTGTGGAATCGGGTCGAACTTCATACGCCGGGCCAGGT
>JBEKIK010000395.1:0-3445 GCA_050011795.1 Thermoguttaceae bacterium
AGAGCGCATCAACTTTAAGTATAGCGGGTGCCATGGCCACGCTGGCGTGGCCATGCAAAGGTTTTGCGGGAAAACATGCCCACGGCAAGCGTGGGCATGGCACCCAAAACGCTACAGTAAAACTGGATCCGCCCTAGTGCCTCAACCGACCTGGTTTCACACGTTGGGTGCCATGGCCACGTTTGCGTGGCCATGCCATGCACCAGCCACATGCTCACGCGAGCGTGAGCATGGCACCCATCAATTCAGATCGGATGAGGCACTAGAATATCAAGCCAAGTTTATCCAACCGCATTTCGGTTTCGGCCATTAAGGCGTCTTCGGCCGCTTCGTCCGCGGCTTCGTAGGTTGCCGAAAGCCGCAAAAACGCACCCGCGTCGTCCCAAGGCACGGTGCAGATCGAGTGTTCGGTAATCAAGTATTGACTGCACTCCTCGGCCGTGGCGAACCTCTGTCCGCCGGTTATGCCCTTTGGAGCGGGCACATATAAAAAATACGTTCCGCCGGGCATTTGACATTTAAAGCCGCAGCGCCGCAGTGTTTCGACCAGTTTCTTGATCCGGCGCTCATATTTTTCCCTGGTGCGGCGGGGAATTTCGGCATCGTCCAGGGCCGTGATTGCCGCTTTTTGGATGGCGATGAACTGGCCGGAGTCGCAGTTGTCCTTTACGTCGGCAAACGCCCGGACCAGGCGCTCGTGCCCGCACACCCAGCCCAAGCGCCAGCCGATCATGTTCCAACCCTTTGACAGCGAATGTACTTCAACGCCCACTTCTCTGGCGCCGGGCACTTCCAGAAAGCTTAGCGGCCGGCCTTCGTAACTTAGCATCAAATGGGCGGCGTCCTGGATTACCACAAGCTGGTTCGCCAAGGCAAAATCGACCACTTTTGAGTAAAATTCCCGCGTGGCTACCTTGCCGGTCGGGCTGTTGGGATAATTCAGCACCAGCAGTTTCGTACGTTGGCGGATGTCGGCTGGAATCGAATCCAAGTCGGGCAGAAAATCGTTTTCCGCCAGAAGCGGCAGCCGATGAACCTCGCCGCCGTAATACTTGGTGTGCGTGCCCGCCACCGGATACCCGGGCACGGTCATAAGCGTCACGTCGCCGGGATTGATAAACGCCGCCGGCAGCATGGCCAATGCCGTTTTCGAGCCTATGCAATGGTTGATTTCCGCGACCGGATCGAGCCGGACGTTGAACTCCCGGGCCATCAGTCGCGCGACCGCCTCTTTGAACTCGGCAATGCCGTTATCGGCATAACCGCGATTGCGGGACTGATTGATTTCATGGGCCATTACCCTGCGGACCGATTCGGGGGCCATCTCGTCGTTTTCGCCGATGCCAAAGTCGATCAGTTTCCGCTGGGGATGATCGGCCAGGGCCTTGCGCTTGGCTCGCTTGATCTTCTCGAATTTATATATATCGGCGCCTTTGCCATAAAGGCTGCCGCCGATCCGCTGAGCAAAGAGAGATTGAAAATAAGGATCGCTCATGGAGGTAATGGGTTGGTAATAGGTAATAGGTTATAGGTAAATAGGATTGAAGGACGAAAACACAAAGTTTATACCAGCGATCGGCTCTCGGCAAGGCAATTAAGTTTAGCCGCGGCACTTGTGCAGGGAGTTTTTGTTAGCGTAAGACGACTTTAAACGACTTCCAAAGTCGTCCTGCGTAGAATAACACACGCTATGGATAACACACCCCCCCTCCCATTTTGACTTGCCCTCGGGCTTAAACTTTCATAGACTGTTGAAGAATTCCTCGCGATACGATTCAGTGGCCCGAGAATGACTCGTTGAACATGCCGAATAAAGAACAGGTCGGGGACCAACCCAGCCAGCCGCGGAAAAACGGCGTTTGGCTGCCGACTGTATTGTTCCTGGCTACTTGCCTGTCGACCTTCTGGGCGGCGGGAACGAATTGGAGGCCCTACGCCCATCTGGACGCTCTTGATCGGGCGTTTTCGGCCTTTTGGCAAAATGCGCCGCAAGGGTCCTGGGGCGCGGCCTTGCGCGAATCGCTCGCCATCTTGAACCTGAATTGGTCCCAAGGGCTGACCTACATGCTGGCGGTGATGTCGATACTGCTCGTTCACGAGATGGGCCATTATTTCATGGCCTTGCATTACGGCATCCCGGCCAGTTTCCCATTTTTCATTCCAGTGCCCATTCTTCCCTTCGGCACCATGGGCGCGGTAATCAGCATGGAAGGCTCGCACGCCAATCGGCGGCAGATGTTCGACCTGGGCATAACCGGCCCGCTCTCCGGCCTGGCCCTGGCGTTGCCTATCACTTTGATCGGCATTTGGCAACTACCCGCCGCACCGGCCTTAGGCTCAGGCTTCCGCTTCCACAACCCCTTGATCTTCCAACTCTTAATAGCCCACCTCCGGCCCGAATATCCCACGCCGATGTACCTCGATCTGAACCAGTTCAATCCGTATCTCATAGCCGGCTGGGTGGGAATGTTCGTCACCGGCTTGAACATGCTGCCCATCAGCCAACTCGACGGCGGACACGTGGCCTACGCCCTGCTGGACCGCGGCGCTCATACCCTGGCACGCGGCCTGCTCATCTTGGCGATGCTTTTCGTGCTCTACACCGAACAATACGGCTGGGTAGTAATGCTGGTGGTCATTATCCTGCTGGGCATCGACCACCCGCCCATGACCGACGACGACGCCGAGCCGCTAAATCCGCTCCGCCGCGCAATCGGCTGGCTCGCGCTATTGATTCCCATCCTATGTTTATCGCCCATCGGTATCACGCCTGCGCCGCACTAATGTCATCCTGAGCGCAGCGAAGGATCTCATAAAAAAGGGTTCAGGGTTCGGGGTTCAGGATTCAGGATTTTTTCGTTTAGCCGCGAGCCATCGGCGAGCGCGTTGTCTTGTTCCCAGGCTCCGCCTGGGAACACATTGTTCAGACGCTTCGGCGTCTCTGTAAAACCGCGGCCATCGGTCACGGCTATATGGACATAATCTGATAAATCAATTACAATATAGTTCAGGAAAATTTAATCTCTATGGGGATAAAATTTATGCACAACGAATTTACCGCCGTAATCGAGCGTGATGAAGATTGGTATATTGCATATTGTCCGGAAATTCCCGGCTCGATGCCATCACACAACCTATAAACATTACCGTTTCGTGAAACGCAACGCACTCCTAAAACATCTGCGGCGCTATGGGTGCTGTCTCAAACGCGAGGGCAGATCACATTCATTGTGGACTAATCCGGCAACAGGACATATAGAAGCAATCCCCCGACACGTTGAAATCAGCAACAAACTGGCGCAAATAATCTGCCGCAATTTATCGGTGCCTGATATTCTTTAAAAGATTTTTCCTTGTTACCATGCTCCGGCGTGGGAACACACTTTTCCGACGCTCCGCGTCGATTGGAGTTGGGGAACAAATTGCGATTTTTCCACGTTTGAGG
>JBEKIK010000396.1:0-3112 GCA_050011795.1 Thermoguttaceae bacterium
ACCGCCCCGGTGGAACGCCTCTTTGGCATCACCTCGCTGGGCAGCTCCACCACCCGCAGCCTGCAAACCATGGGCCGAAACTACAACCGCTCTCGAACCGGATTCTAAACGCGTAAAAACGTAGTTTGTATTGGAAATTGAGTTTTAATTGCGAATACTACCTAGAAATCAAGCATATACCCTACATATGGTGGGCTGTAAAATATTTCCCTTCGCACAATTTACATTGCTTATCGAACGTATAAGGGGTAAAATTCGTATGGATGGAAGAAGGTAAAAACAATCTCGCAAATTACATAATCAGCCGGAAGTTGATCGTTAGACAGTTTACTTTGTTTTTGGCCGAAATAAGGAGATCATATCAATGAATATCGCCCTAATACTGTCGGCTTTGGTAATTGGCGCCTCATCGGTGAATCCGACGGGTGATAGTTCACTAATTGCACCTCCAACTTCAGACTTGCCTTTACCGCCCATACAAAACAATTCCGCAGCATCGCAAACCCAAACTCGAAGTGCGCAAAAAGGAACGCAACAACATCAAACGAAAACTACACGCTCCTCGGGTTATTCAGGGCGTTATCAACAGCAGAATGCCCAGAACGCGCCTCTTTTAATGCCCATTGCCCCCACCGATTCTTCCGCGGGATCGCAAGTGGGACACGCTTATCGGTTTTTGCCGCCGACGGCGAATGCCGCAACTGCGGAATCGGCCGGCGCCGGTGGTAGTGCCTCCGATTTATCCAGTCCCATGAGTGTTCCTACTTCGCCGACTCGTGCTCGGCCGGGCGAGGCCCAGTCGTATACATCGATGCGTAACGCGGAAGTGCAAAATCAACGCGCGGCAGCCTCTCGAAATGCCGCCTCGGCCCCGCCGCAGTTGACGCCCAAGGCGTTTTCGGGTGTTACCCCGTCGTCATCGGGAAGCAGTCCGTACATGAACATTTTCCGCGGGGGTAGCAATAACGGCACGGTCGATAATTATACAACTCTAGTCAGGCCGGAATTGGATCAGCAACGTGCAAACCAGAAATTCGGCGCCGACATCCACGGATTGGAGAACAGCACCCATGTTCAAGGCCTGAACATCCGGCAGCTCAATCGCGATACGCAAACTTTGCAGGGTGTCAATGCTACCCAGTACTTCATGAATTACGGCGACTATTATCAGGGCGCCCGTTGATCGATTGCTAATTTTCAAACTCCGCATCGATAAAACCCACGGCATGAAACCCGCGGGTTTTTTGTTTTCTCCGAATACTCCGATTACGAAGACGCCGCTGCCAAGTCTTCTTTTAGGGATAATTTCGCTGATGCGGATGCTTTCGGTCTTAACACCTTGACAATCTCGGCTGTGTTCTTGACGGCAATACGCCCGAAGAAAACGGAGAGACTTTCATATAAAACGCCATCAAAGCCGTGGACTTTAAAAACGTGATGCGCCTTGTGGCGATGACGATTGCGCTTTGCGCGGCATCGGCGGCGCCGGCTCAGAGTACGCCCTCAGGGCAATTGCCCAATCCGGCCATTGTGCGGATAATCGCACCCGAAAGCGACGGAGCGTCTTACGGCTCGGGGGCATTGGTGGCCGTCAACGACACGTACGGACTGGTGGTTACCAACTGGCACGTGGTGCGCGACGCCGCCGCGCCGGTTTGGGTGGCCTTTCCCGATGGGTTCCGTTCCGCGGCGACCGTTTTGAAGACCGATCGCGATTGGGACCTTGCCGCTCTGGCGGTCTGGCGTCCGAACGTATTGCCGCTTTCCCTGGCCGCGCGGCCCCCGCGTCCGGGCGAGCGGCTGACCATTGCCGGATACGGCAGCGGATGGTTTCGCGCGGTTTCGGGTCAATGCATCCAATATGTTTCACCGGGCGGGAATAATCCGTTTGAGATGATCGAATTATCGGCCCCTGCTCGAAACGGCGATTCAGGCGGACCGATTCTCAACGACCGCGGCGAAATCGCGGGCGTGCTGTTCGGCTCGGCTTATGGTCGGACCACCGGCAGCTACTGCGGACGATTGCAATATTTTTTAACCTCCGTGGCCGACGATTTCCAACGGATTCCTGCACAGCCGGCCGCGATTGCTCAACGGCAATCGTCGTCTTTCGTTCCCGCCGCCATCGACGCACAACCTTTTTCACCGATACCCGCCGCTGTCAATATGCCAGGTTCCGCCTCGAAACAAAATTTTTCATCTTCTAGTGCAAACATCAGAAAAGAGCCGCCGGCCTTAACGGCAATATCAGCCAAATTGCCGATCGCATCGATCCGGAATGGATCATCAATGGCGGCAACGTCCTGGTTCGATCAGATACGAAATTATCTGGCCATAATAGGTATTCTTGCGGTATTGATGCAAGGACTGCGAACGGCGAGAAAACTGGCCGGGTAGTCCGCTTGGGTGGGTTGGCAGGCATGTTTTTATGTAAGAAGCTCTTCCCTTATCAAGGGCGGGACTGTTAGAAGCTCGGTGGGTTGTGGTACCATGACTCGTTCGGCATTATTATTAAGACTTTAACAAAACCACAAACACCAAGCCCATTTTTATCCATGGCCATCGATGCATATTCGCAATGTCCGGGCGCTACCGGGAAAAAGATCAAATTTTGTTGCCCCGATTTTCTCACTGAATTGGAGAAAATAGATCGCATGGTGGAAGGCGAGCAATATGCCGCTTGCCTGCATCATATCGAGTTGCTCCGCCGGCAGGGGGCCAACGCCGATCGGCAATGCCTGCTGGCCTATCAGGCAATGTTGCTCCGCGCCACCGGCCAACTCGAAGCCGCGCAAACCATTGTCGCCGATTTTTTGCGAAAATATCCGGCCAACCAGGCCGCCTTAGCCGAGTCGGCCATCCTGGCCACGATAAAAACCGATTTCGCATCGGCCATGAACTTTTTGCAAATCTCATTCGCCCAAGCCAAAGGCTCATGGTCTTGGCGGACATATCAGGCGGCCGAAATCCTGGTCGAGGCTTTTTTCAATCGAGGCCGATGGGTGCCCGCCCGGGCGTTGCTCCAATTCCTGCTTATCATTCAAAAGGAGAACCGCAACGTTTCGCAGATGCTGACCGACTTGCTCCGTTCGGCCGACGTGCCGCTTTTGCT
>JBEKIK010000397.1:0-3091 GCA_050011795.1 Thermoguttaceae bacterium
TCGACTTGTGTAGATCCGCCTCTCCGGGCAGTTCGTAAAAATCATTGCCCATTAATATCGAATTGCGGATTATTACGTCGCGGCCGATCGAACAACGCAATCCGATGATGCTGTTCTCGATCACTGCCCCTTGTTCGATCCGCGACCCGTCGGCTATGAGGCTGTTTTTGATCGCGGCGCCGTCGACTCGGGTGGGAGGAAGAAATCTCGGCCGAGAGTATATCGGGGCACTCGGCGAAACCAGATCGAACGAAGTGCTGCCGGACACCAGTTCCAGGTTCGCCTGGTAAAACGACTTGATCGTGCCGATGTCTTTCCAATAACCGTCGAAAAGATAAACTTGCACGTGCCGCGTGCGGATTGAAGCGGGAAACACCTCTTTGCCGAAGTCGCGGTAATCGGTTTTTTCCAGCACGTCGATCAGCGTTTGCCGTCCGAACAGATAAATGCCCATGTTCGCCAGGCAGTCGCGGCCGCGGCTGGGGATGCCTTGGGCGTCGATCCACTTGGGATCGGTGCGAACCAGGTCTATTTCCTGCTTGGATTTCGGTTTTTCCAAAAAACCCACCACCCGGCCCGTATCGTCCACGCGCATGATCCCCAATCCCGAAGCAGCCTCGCTGTGGACCGGCACGGCGGCGATGGTTACATCTGCGCCGGACTGTTCGTGCGTGGATATCATGTGGCAGAAGTCGATCCGATAAAGCTGGTCGCCGGAAAGAATCAACACGTTTTTTATGCTCGGCTCCTCGGCATAGCGCAGGTTCTGCCTTACCGCGTCGGCGGTGCCTTGATACCAGTCGGTATTATCCAGGGTCTGCTGGGCGGCCAGGATTTCCACAAACCCGCCGTTGAAAACGTCGAAATTGTACGTGCTGCGGATATGCCGGTGCAAACTGACTGAATTGAACTGCGTGATAACGTAACAACGATTCAAACCGCTGTTGATGCAGTTTGACAAGGGAATGTCGATCAGGCGATATTTGCCCGCCACGGGAACGGCCGGTTTGGAACGATATTTTGTCAACGGATAAAGCCGCGTTCCCTGTCCGCCTCCCAATACCAATGTGACGACGTCTCTCATGAAAAAACCTCGATTGCCAAGCAGCCGCGATGAGTCTGCTCACTAAGTCAGTCTATACAAGGCTGGAAGGCTTGTGAATGTCCCTGCCATATATACATAACATATACCTAAGAAGTAGTACATTGTTTTTCCCCTCCACTCCCACCTACATAGTAGTTACTCGCTCTTGTTTCGTTGATCTAATTCTGGTACTGTTCCGGGCTCTATAAAACATGGAGATTCCACGCGCCTTTGATGGCAACTTGGTTGGATAAGTTTTGATTGGTTGTTACATAGGGCTAAAAAGATCGCCTAATGCTAATAGGGACGTTTAGCTGCGGCACTTGTGCTGCGCGTCAGGGGCTAAATCATCCCGACTCAAGTGCCGGGGCTAAACATTTAAAAACCGTCGTGACAATGAGCGCCGAATCCATTACAACATGTAACGTCGAATCGTCTAGCGGGAAAGGGAGGCGAATCCCCCGGGCCGATGCCGTTCCAATGGATCATAAACAACCAGCCGCAGCAACCGCCGCCGGATGTGCGTCCGATCTTCCGGCCGAAGATCGGCGCGAGGGACTGCTTTCGTCCAGTTTCCTGGGGCTTTTGATCACCCAGTTCCTGGGGGCCACCAACGATAACCTTTTTCGCTGGCTGGTGGCCTTTATCGGCAGCGATTATGCGGTGAATGACCCGATATTCCGCCGATTGATATCTTTGATCGTTCCAAACCTGTCACCGGTCATGCATCCTGAAAAATACAAGGAGATTGTGGCCTCCATCGCGGTATCGGCCGGTCAGGCGATGCTTGTTCTGCCGTTCATACTTTTGGCCGCGCCCGCCGGATATTGCGCCGATCGTTTCAGTAAACGCACCGTAATAGTGTCGTGCAAAGTGGCTGAAGTGATCCTCATGATTCTCGGCGCAATAGTCATCATTCACGGCAACGTGTGGTTGATGTTTTTCGCGCTGTTTTTAATGGGCGGGCACAGCGCGATATTCGGGCCCTCGAAATATGGCTCCATTCCGGAAATCGTACACACGGAGCGCATTTCCGCTGCCAATGGCCTGATCGGCATGACCACCATCCTGGCCATTGTGCTCGGCACCGTAGGCGCCGGGTACTTATATGTTTGGACGAAACCCCTGGGTCAAACCCATTGGTGGTTTTGGGCCGCGGTGATTATAAGCGTGGCTGCAACCGGTTTTATGACAAGCCTGCCCATCCGCCGATTGAAAAGGGCGAATCCTTCGCGAACATTTCTGCTAAATTTCGCCAGCGAAACATATCGCGATTTCCGCACGCTAATGTCTTTTCGCCCGCTTTTCCTGGCGGCCGCGGCCAGCATGTTATTCTGGTCGCTAGGCGGCTTGTGCCTGATAAATGTCAATAACTACGGCGATGTCCACTTGCATTTGTCAAAAGATCATATCAGCCTGCTTATGGGCATGCTTGCCCTAGGCGTGGGAGTGGGCAATGTTTTGGCGGGATTTATATCACGGCGCAGGATCGTATTGTCGTTGGTGCCTCTGGGCGCCGCGGGCATCGCCCTTAGCCACATACTGTTATTCTTCGTTCCTGCCGGGAGCGGATCTGCAATTTCATTCAGCTATTTTGCATCAGCCGGTTGCCTTTTGTTACTGGGACTATCGGGCGGATTGTACGACGTGCCATTGCAAGCGTATTTGCAACATCACAGTCCTGAAAAAATCCGCGGTTCCATTTTCGCTGCAACGAATTTTTTGACTTTTTCAGGCACTTTGGCGGCTTCGGGTTTGTATATATTAATGGTCAGCGTCCTGGGCCTGTCCGGCCGGGCAATTTTCCTGCTGCTCGGCATCACATTACTGCCTTTGGTAGTGATCCTTATCCGTTTTACGGCCTATGATACCACGCGAATGATCGTCGTGGCTTTATGGCGGCTGATGTACCGGACGCGAATCGAAGGGTTGGAAAACGTTCCGGCCACCGGCGCCATGATCACGCCCAACCACGTTAGTTACGCCGACGGCCTACTGGTGGGCCTG
>JBEKIK010000398.1:0-3056 GCA_050011795.1 Thermoguttaceae bacterium
GAAGTGGAACACATGGCCGAGGGTCTGCGTCACCTGATAGTGCCAGAGATGACCGTCGCGGCCGAAATCGACGGCCAGGTGGTGGGCGTGGCCTTTGGCCTGCCCGACTACAACCCCCGCATCAAGGAAATCGACGGCCGGTTGTTTCCCTTCGGCTTTTTTCATCTTCTGCGAAACAGGCGGGCCATTAAAAAGATCCGCCTCATCAGCACTAACGTCATTCCCGAGTATCAGCGCTACGGCATCGGATTGGTGCTGATGCAGGGACTGGTGCCCAGGGCTTTGGAGTGGGGGCTGCAAGAGGCCGAATTCTCCTGGGTCTTGGAATCGAACTCGCTCTCTTACGGCGCCCTTAAAAAAGGCGGCGCGAAAATAACAAAAACCTATCGGCTTTACGATTATGAGGGGGCAGGGGACAGGGTTCAGGGCACAGTGGACAGTGGGCAGTGGGCAGTGGGCAGTGGACAGTTGGAAATTCGAGAAGTTCGCAACGGCGCCGATTTGAACGATTTTATTCACGTGCCCTGGAAGATATATAAAGACGATCCCCATTGGGTCCCGCCCTTGATCGTCGAGGTCAAGGAATTTCTCAATCGCCGCAAGCATCCATTCTACCTGCACGGCGAGGCTACTCAATTCCTTGCCTTGCGGGATGGGCGGCCGCTGGGCCGAATACTCGTCAGCGACGATCCTCGCTACTACGAAAGCCATGCAAGTAATTTAGGCTGTTTCGGCATGTTTGAATGCGCAAATGATCGGCAGGCGGCCCATGCCTTGCTCGATGCCGCCGCCGGATGGCTGCGGGCCCGGGGTCGCACCGAGATCAGGGGGCCTGTCGACTATTCCACCAATTATCCTTGCGGGCTGCTTATCGAAGGCTTCGATACTCCGCCGCGCGTGATGATGAATCACAACCCCATGTACTATGCCGCGCTTTTGGAATCCTGGGGCTTGACCAAAGTCAAAGATCTTTATGCCTGGTGGTTTGTCACTGACTGCGACCTGGCAAAGCGTTGGGGGCGCCGCGTGGAGCGCATTGTTAAGCGGACGGGCATTACCATCCGCCATTTTGATAACAACAATTTCGACGCCGAGGTTGCGCGATGCCAGGAGGTCTACAATTCCTCCATGCGCGATCTATGGGGATTCGTTAAACTGACCGATGCCGAATTCCGCCATCTTGCCCAGCGTCTAAGAAAGATCGCCCGGGAAGAACAAGTGCTGCTGGCGGAGCTCGACGGCAAACCGGTGGGCTTTTCCGTAACCCTGCCCGACATTAACGAAGCAATCCGCCCCTTGAACGGTCGCCTGACGACCTGGGGGCTGCCCCTGGGTCTGTTGCGCCTGTTGAGGCGGATGCGAAAAATCTCCACCGTCCGCGTGGTTATTCTTGACGTGCTCGAAGGTTATCGTCGCCGCGGCATTGCCGAAGCGCTTATCCTCCACACCCTGGATTATGGGAAAAATGTACTGCACTATACCGGCGCGGAGTTGAGCTGGACCCATGAAGACAACCCCCATATCAACCACACAATCGAATCGGTCGGAGGGCAACGCTACAAAACGTACCGAATATATCAAAAAGGGATTATGGATTAGAGATTCGGGATATTGTCATATTATCCGTTTAGCCCGGACGCTTGCGTACGGAGTTTTTGCTCTACAATCAATGCCCGTCCAAACAATCAAATTGGCAAAAAACGGGCGATTTAAATGAACATCGGCGGTTTTACAAACGTAATGTCAGGGGAATTAGCCCGCCTCGCTCAATTTTCCCCGGGAAAATCAGGATGCCGAAACTGACCATAAAAACGCAACTTACTCTTTTTTTAGCGATTTTGACTTTGTCCGCAAGGGCTATCCCGGCAGCGGCGGGCGGCGGGCCGGAAAACGTTTTCTTAGTGGTAAATCCCAAGAGCTTGGATTCGCTTACCATCGCCAATTATTATATTCACCTGCGGCAGATCCCGGCCGGAAACGTGTTTTATCTGCCTTGGGATCCCAAAGCGGACCAGGCCTCGATCGAGGACTTCCGTTCCAAGCTCCTCAATCCCATAATCGAGGCCGTTCATTCGCGGCGCTTGTCGGCGCAAATCGATTACGTCATATATTCGAGCGATTTTCCCTGGGCGGTTCAGCTTGCAAGCGACTTTCAAAAGTTCGAGAATTCTTTGCCGATTTCCGACGAATCCGAAAAAGGCGATTTGCAACAACCGATGCCCGGCCGTCCGGCTCTGTCCAAGATAATCACGCCCGTTGGTTCGCTCAACGGCCTGACCTACCTTTGGCAATCGGTCCTCAAGGGCGATGCGGATTATTTGGATCTTCAATCCAATCGTTACACCCGTTTGCCCGATGCCCGACAGAAAGACATGCCCACTCTCGGTTTTCGCAGCGCCTGGCAATTCGGGCAACATGGCGAACTGCTCGAATCGCAGGGGAAAAGTTACCTGCTCTCCGTGGTTTTGGGAGTAACGTGCGGCCGGGGCAACACAGTGGACGAAATCCTGCAATACCTTAAACGCAGCGCGGCGGCCGACGGAACCCATCCCCGCGGCACCATCTACTTCGTCAAGAACGGCGACGTCCGTTCCGAGGCTCGCCACGAATTGTTTCCCGAAGCGGTTAAGGAACTCGAAGAACTGGGCGTATCCGCGCAAATTATCAAGGGTACCGTGCCCATTAATAGAAAAGACGTCCAAGGCGCTGTGATCGGCACCGAGGTGTTCGACTGGAAAGCCTCGGGCAGCACAATCCTGCCCGGCGCGATTTGTGAACATTTAACCAGTCGCGGCGGCATCATGTCCAAAGACGCCGACCAAACGCCTTTAAGCGAATTCCTCCGCAACGGTGCGGCGGGCGCCAGCGGCACGGTTACCGAACCATACGTCATTAAACAAAAAGACGGAGGGTTCCTGCGCGGTCAGCCTAAATTTCCTCTTCCGGAAATGCAAGTTCACTACGCCCGGGGGTGCAGCCTTGCCGAAGCCTTTTATCAGTCGGTCTATGCGCCATATCAACTGCTGATCGTCGGCGACCCCTTGTGCCGTCCCTGG
>JBEKIK010000399.1:0-3050 GCA_050011795.1 Thermoguttaceae bacterium
GTTACTATAAATCGTTTTTTTGGCATGATGAACTTCCTTGTTCGAGATTCGTTTCTCTAATATAAGGAAGCATACCATCATGCTTACGTATCAACAATATTAGTTGTGGTCAGGTACTAGAATCCCCTGTATTGTGGGTTGAAGATTCACCTGATGTTTCCCCACAAGGACGGTCGCTAGCAATTCCGGTCGAATACGTGCGGTGTGTACTGGAGGTTAAGGCCGCTTTTTCGCCTAGAACCGTTGATGAAGCGATGGCTCATTTGAAAGACCTGGAGGCTTTGATGGGCGGACCTGATGAGCCTCAGGAGAAGTACAAGCTACACCTGCCAAAAACATTCTGCTGCGGTCTAGTTTTCTTTGAAATGAGGAAAGAGCAGCAGTTCAGCGAATCGGCATTAGCGAAGCTTATTGCTGGCGATAAGTTCCGTGGATTCTTTGGGGGCGTAATACTTCGAGGTGAGGGCCATACTGTCGGTGCAACGGCGCGCCTCTCCCTCGTTCAATCGAAAACTGGAATTGAAAGCACTATTGGCCCTACGAGACAGTCACTACTTGCCGGATTTGGTATGACAGAATCGGTTCGGGTAACCGACGACATTTATCTTGGGGCTATGCTCATGTGGGCGGAAACAAATTTCTCTCAGTTTGGCTTTGATGTCATCGCCATGATGCAGGGCACATACGAGATCGGGCGCTTATCTAGCTTTTATGGCATGGGGACGTCCGAATGGGAAAAGAGCACATCTCACACCGGATTCCAGCAGATGCCTGAAGGTGAACGCGGCTGACGTTGAATGTTAGGCGTGCGACCAAAGTCGTTTCGCGGCTGGCTGCTGCCGTCATGTTTTCACCTACCCCATCGCCGCTGGGTGGCCCAGGTTCTTGAACCTGGGTGGCAAAGATGCGAGAGGTAAATGAAGATGGATGATTTTTTTTATGCCCTCCGGGACTGCGTCCCACCGATTCAAGAATCGGTGCCACCCAGAGCAATTTAATATCAAAAACTTTTACTCTGCGTCCTCCGTGCCTCTGTCGTGATTAAAACCGCTCTGGCGACCAGACGGGGCGCTGGAGGGCGGGGGAATTGGCGCGGGAGGCGGTGCGATTGGAGCGGGAGCGGGGCGGAGGTTGGGAATCGTCGGATGGTGAGTCGGCTGCGTCGGATTCGGTTGCTTCCATGTCGGATCGTTGATAAGAAGTCAGTCCGCGATCCCGCGTCGCGGCCGGTTGTGGTTCGGGGTCGGCGGGAGTCCAGCGGGCGGGCTTTTCGCCGGGCAGGGCCACTTCGACATATTGATCGGCCTCCAACTTCCGGCCGTCGTGCGTGGTGTAGCGCACGAAAAGGTGCAGGCGGTTGTTTTCCGGCGGACGGTCGGGCCAGGGACATTCGACGTACATGCCCCGGGCAATGCCGGAGCCGCGGAAGAGTTTTGCCGTTTCGGCGGCCGGGAAATCCCAACGGGCAAGCTTGGCTTCTTTGCCGGTTTTGGACGGATCAACAATCACAACGGCCACGTCGCCCGGGGCTTCCAGGCGCCGGCCATTGGCGTCGCGGGGTTCGATAACCGCCAGCACTCCGCTGTCGCCGGGGCGGCCCTCGGCGCTGTAACCGCCGGTCAACATGCGGTTAAGCACCAGTTGGCCGACGTCACGGCTATCGGCCTTGGCCGGGGATTCAAATCCGCCGGCGGGATGAATTCCGGAAGTCTTATCCGATCCGCCTTTTTCGGTTCCTTGCGGACCGGGCAGATTCGGGCCCGGCTGCCCCTGCCATTGCTTGGGCGTTTCCGGGGCATTTTGTTTGCCGGGTTCGACGGGGGCGGCCCTTGTGCCGACGGGCCGTTTGAGCGTGTCGGGAATTTCGTTGGGCGGCAGGGCCTCGCCGGGCATCTCGACAGTGGGACCCGGTATCGACCGGTTTCTGCTCCGCGGCACATAGGATTCGCCTGGCTCGGCGTTGGGCTGTCGAGTTTTGCGGATCTCGCCTTGGGCGGATGCGGCCTCGGCGCCTTCGGTGACAACGCAGTTTTGCGTCATGCCTTCATCGTAATCTTGAATCACCCCGCGGAGCCGGTAGACTTCGTCTTCCAGCAGGCGGTTTTGCCTTTCCAGCAGGGTGACGGTCGGATCGGTACGGCATCCGGCCAAGGCCAGACAGATTAAGCCCGCGACGGCCAACGGCGACATTTTCATGGTAACCTCGTACAAGTAAGTTTTAACTACCCGGAACGATCGTTTGGCGTTCCCGATTTTAGACGAGTTTTTTATTAGACGAGACGGTTGAAAAGTATTCGCGAATTTCAGTATTGTGTAAATAAAGGGAAAAGGGGAAAGTCGGAAAAAGGGGAAGAAACTTTTTGTGTTATTCCTACTTTTAAAGTATTTCCCATTTTTCCCCTTTCCCTTTTTTCCTCTTTACACATAATTTTTTATCCGGCGTGTTCGATGATATGGTCGATCAGTCCGTATTCCAATGCCTCCTCGGCCGACATGAATCGGTCGCGGTCGGTGTCTTTTTCGATTTTTTCCAAGGGATGTCCGGTATGTTTGATGAGTATGCGGTTGAGGCGTTCCTTGACTTTGATGAACTCCTTGGCGTGAATGATGATATCTTCGGCGCTGCCTTCCATGCCGGCCAGGGGCTGGTGGATCATGATGCGGGAATTGGGCAAGGCCTTGCGTTTGCCGGGCGTGCCGGCGGCCAGTAGCACTGCTCCCATCGAGGCGCACTGGCCGACGCAGTACGTGGCCACGTCGCAGTTGATGAATTGCATGGTGTCGTAGATGGCCAGCCCGGCCGAGATGCTTCCGCCCGGCGAGTTGATGTACATGTGCACGTCGGTTTTGGGGTCGTCCGACTGCAAGAACAACAATTGGGCGACCACCGAGTTGGCTACCTCATCGGTGATTTGTAGGCCGAGAAAGATGATGCGGTCTTTAAGCAGGCGGCTGTAGATGTCCATTGCCCGCTCTTCGCGGCCGCTTTTCTCGATGACGAACGGAATCAGTGACATGGGTGATGCTCCGGTTAACAATTTACAGTTGTC
>JBEKIK010000400.1:0-3043 GCA_050011795.1 Thermoguttaceae bacterium
AGAATTCCAATTGAGTGTGAGTGATTTTACAACTCGCGCCGCAACAAGAGAAATTCATTGCACGTTAGAGGGGCGGTACATGAAGTTTTCACGTATCGGTTATAAATAATGATTTAGAATCCATGCCGGTTAGACGTATGCTGAAGTTTCGCGACTTTTCAATTAGAACCAAACTGGTATTGCTGGCCATGGTTTCGGCCAGTGTTGCGCTTGTATTGTCGTGTATCGGATTTGCGTTCAATGACATCAAAATGATGCGCGATTCCACGGTGCAGAGTCTCAGCACTCAAGCCCGCATGTTGGCCTTCAACAGCACGGCGGTGTTGAGTTTCCGAGACGCGCCCGCGGCGCAACAACTGCTGAAATCATTGAAATCACAACCAGCGATCGAATTCGCGTGTTTGTACGACAGCGGGGGAAAAGTGCTGGCCACGTATTTAAAAGAGGAGGTTTCCCAAGTCAATCCGCCGCCGCCCGGCGACAACGGCCACGAATTCACCGACAGCGGAACGCTGGAGATGTTCCAAAAAGTGCAAGACGGCGAAGAGTTCGTGGGAACGTTGTATCTGCGGGAAAACGTGAGTTTTTTAAACCAACAATTGTTGGATTACGTGAAGATTGCATCGCTGATGATGTTATGTTCCTTGTTGGCCTCCGGCCTGCTGGCAGTGAACTTGCAGCGGGCGGTGTCCAAACCGATCCTGGCCTTGGCCCGAACGGCGGTGGAAATCACCACGGCGGGCGATTATTCGATCCGCGTACGGCAGCCGTCTAGCGACGAGTTGGGCACTCTGTACGACGCATTCAATAAAATGCTGGAGCGGGTGGAGTCTTCGGAAAAGCAGTTGTTGGCGGCCCAGAACGTATT
This sequence comes from Thermoguttaceae bacterium, assembly GCA_050011795.1. Lineage (GTDB taxonomy): Bacteria > Planctomycetota > Planctomycetia > Pirellulales > Thermoguttaceae > JBEKIK01. The sequence continues at coordinate 869 of JBEKIK010000400.1, forward strand.
GGAAGAAAGAGTCCTCGAGCGCACCGCGCAATTGCGCCGCGAAATCGCGGAAAAAGAGCGCGCGCAGGCCGAACTTCAGCGCGCCAAGGACTTCGCCGAATCGGCCACGCACTCGAAAAGCGAGTTCTTGGCCAACATGAGCCACGAAATCCGCACCCCGATTACGGCCATCCTGGGCTTTGTGGAAGTGCTGCTGGAAGAACAGAAGGGGGATTGGGGCAAAGAGGAACTGGCCACCATCCAACGAAACGGCGAGCACCTGCTGGCGATCATCAACGATATCCTGGATATTTCCAAGATCGAAGCCCGGCGCATGACCGTGGAACGGATTTCTTGCTCGCCCTTGCAGGTGGTCGCCGACGTGAATTCGCTGATGCACGTGCGGGCCTCCGCTAAAGGCCTGACATTACGCGTTGAATTTCATACTGCCATTCCCGAGACCATCCAAACCGATCCCACCAGGGTCCGGCAAATTCTGCTCAACCTCATCGGCAACGCCATCAAATTCACAGAGATCGGCGAGATAAAGTTGGTCGTATCGTTTTTGCCCGGCGATCGACCCATGATGCAATACGATGTGATCGACATGGGCATCGGCATGACGGAACAGGAATCGAAAACTTTATTCCAACAATTTTCCCAGGCCGAAACCTCCACGGCGCGCCGCTTTGGCGGCACGGGCTTGGGACTGGCGATCAGCAAACGCCTGGCGGAAATGCTTGGAGGCGACGCAACGTTGGTGCAAACCCAGCCCGGCTTAGGAAGTCATTTCCGCGTGACTATCGCCACTGGGTCGCTTGAAGGCGTCGGCATGATGGAGTTGCCGAATTTGCTCACTCTGCAGGAAAAGGTGCGGCATGGAACAATCGGACAGAAAGTAACGCCTTCCGTTTTGTTGCCCGGCAGCGTTCTACTGGCCGAAGACGGCCCCGACAACCAACGCTTGATCGCCCACATCCTTAAGAAAGCCGGAGCCGAAGTGACAATAGTCGATAACGGCAAAAAGGCGATCGACGCCGCAAGGGCCTCGGCTAAGGCCGGCCGGCCCTTTGATCTGATCCTCATGGACATGCAGATGCCGGTAATGGACGGTTATGAAGCCACCATGGCCCTGCGCGAAGAGGGTTACACGGGTTGGATCGTGGCCCTGACCGCACATGCCATGGCCAGCGATCGCCAAAAATGCATTAATGCCGGCTGCAACGACTATGCCACCAAACCCATCCAACGCAAGGAATTCTTTGCTACTTTGGCCAAATACATCGGCGAGGGCAGGCAGACCGTTCAGAAATAAGCGGTGTTTTTTCGGCTGTTTATTTTATTGAGTCTTATTGTCACAAGGCCGTGCGCCATACAAAATCATTCCGCCGGAGCAAGGGCTAATTGCTTAAGAGCATCGAGGATCGCCAGTACGTCTTCCAATGCGATGTCTCGCCACCCGGCGAGTTTGCGGTTGATGACGGCTAACTTGAAGAGTTCAAAGGCTTCATTGAAGTCCGCGGGCATTGGAGGCAGATTTTCGAACGGGCGAAAAGGTTTAGCGGGTTCGATGCCGAGTGTCGCTGAGTCCGCGGCGACGGCTTCGCCGGAATCGAAAGGAGCCGAATCGGAAAGACGTTCAACTCTTGCCCCGGCGGCATGGACCTCGCCCAGCGTTTCAGTAATGGTTTTTGGCAATGACTGAATGCCGTCCGGCACGCCGTCTTCATCCGCATCGGTTAGAAAAATCTCCGATTCCTTGGGCTTTAGCTCCGGCTGGGCGCCGAGCGCTTCCCAGCGCCGGGTGCGCATCTGGGCGATTGACCAGCCGTTTTGCACGGCCCCTTCCAGCCACATTTCGGCGTCGGGCCAATCCAAGGCCGCATAAAAATGGCTCCAGTACAATCCGGGATATTGTTGGCAGACGTCGGCGAATCGTTCGTACACGCGGCGCAATCGCCCCACGTGTTGCGGCGTTACCCCGCCCACCTGTTCCGCCCAGGCTTCATCGGTGCACCCGGCCACGGGCGCTTGGGCCTGCTCTAGGGCCTGGCGCCATTGGACGATGATTCGCCCTTTTTCCCAATTCGTGGTGCTTACCAGGCGGTTCCACCGGCCGATGTATTCAATCGAGGTTTCGACGACTAAAGAAGAAACTTCCGCTTCCAATGCAGAATCGTGGATCATAATTAGGGA
>JBEKIK010000401.1:0-3041 GCA_050011795.1 Thermoguttaceae bacterium
GAAATGCAGTTCCAGCCACTCGAAACCCGACCCCAAAGACCGCTTGGCCGCAGCGACAAACGCCTCCCGGACTCGGGCAATGTCCTGCACGGTCATCTCTCTTGGCGTCACGGGGAGGTTGTCTCCAAACGCAATAGGCGAAGGACCAATGATCTCCCAGGCTCCCTCGCTTTGTTCAAGATGGTCGTCACCCTCCCACGGTCGATTGGCACTGGCCTTAACTGACAGATTTCACCCGGGCGCATACCTGATCGCCTTTGGAGTTTAACCATATCGCTTATTACAGGCGGAAGATATGGCATAGTAGCTTCCACCACTGCGTCGGCAACGGGGCCGACAGGTTTGTTATCTTTGGCATTAGATCGGCCTTTGCGCAAGCCGGTAACGGTGGTCAAAGCCTGAAAAACTGCGACGGATGTAAGTTCTTCACTGACTGCCCACTTGAACATCAGCCGGATGAGATCGACCTGCTTATTGATATAACGCCTACAACACCTGGCCTCGATGATGGTCTCCCTAAATGCTTTGAGCGAACGCGGCGAAAAATCGGTCGCCGGAGTTTCCCCGTATAAAGTCTTGAGACGCTTGAGGGCAATCTTTATCGAGTAAAGGTGGTGAGACGGTTTCCCGTTTTTCTGATAGTAACTCTCTGCATGTTGCCAATAGACGGCAATCAGTTCGGTGATCGTCAGATCGTTAGCGGATTTCCATATTGTGGAAACTTCAAGAGGCATAGCTGCCAGTTCAGCGATGAAACGAGAATAGCGTTCCTTGCTCTCTGCGGTGCCATGCAGGCCAAGATAGAACCGCTTGCCCTTGATTTTAATGTATGCCTGCCCACTACCCTTGTGTAAACAATACTTCGGAACAGAATTTTTCGTCGAAACCATTGCAATGCGTCCTTTAAGTAAGTGGGGGTAGTTACTACCCCTATTTCCGTCAACTTATAGGCCGCACTGCCGACCACCGGCAGGTAATTTAACTCCAAATTTCGGCAAGGTTTATAACAAGTGGAGACGAACGGGCTCGAACCGTCAACCCCTAGCTTGCAAAGCTAGTGCTCTCCCAATTGAGCTACGTCCCCGGACAGCGATCGGCTTTCAGCAGTCAGCTATCAGAACTTCCTACAGTCTATAGCTACAGCCTATAAAAAATCTCCGATTTCGGCAAGGGCTTCAATTCTCATTGAAGAACGCCTCAATCTCCTCGATTTCCGCCTCATTGAGACTGAATTGGGCCGCTCCGATAATGCCCGATACTTGGCTGGGCCGGCGTGCGCCCACGATTGCGCCGGTAACGGCCGGATTGCGCAGCACCCAGGCCACCGCGACCTCGCCGGGTGCGCGCCCGTGCCGGGCGCCGATCGCTCGGAGCACTTCCACCAGTCGCAGATTGCGCGACAGAAGCGGCTCCTGAAAGTCGCGGTTCCTGCGTCTCCAGTCTTCGGCCGACATGCTTTCCACGCGCTGCCGGGTCATTGCGCCGGAGAGCAGTCCCGAGGCCATTGGAGAGTAGGCGATCACTCCGATGTTCTCTTTGGCCGCCATGGGCAGGATTTCCGGTTCGGCCTCGCGGTGGATGAGCGAGTAGCGCGGTTGCAGCGAGGTGATCGGCGCGATGGCCCGTGCCCGGCGCATTTGTGCGACGTTGAAGTTTGATGCGCCGATGTACCGCACCTTGCCCTCTTCCTTGAGTTTGGCCATGGCCGCCCAGCCTTCCTCGATATCTTCATCCGGCACGGGCCAGTGGATCTGGTACAGATCGATTGTCTCCAGTTTAAGCCGCTTGAGGCTGTCCTCGCATTCCCGGCGGACCGACTCGGCCTTAAGGCAGTAGCCGATATTGCGATTTTCGTCCCAGGTCCTGCTGCACTTGGAGAACACGTACGGCAGGGCGGTCATGCCTTCGAGCGCCCGGGCGACAATTTCCTCGGAGTGGCCCAGTCCGTAGACCGCGGCAGTGTCGATCCAATTTATCCCCGCGTCCAAGGCGGATTTTATCGCCGCGATCGATTCATTGTCGTCCTGCCGGCCCCAGGAAAATTCCCAGCCCGCGCCGCCAATGGCCCATGCCCCAAAACCGATGGGTGTGATATGCAGATCCGAGTTGCCCAGTTGTTTGGTATCCATCTTTTTTATTTCCTTTGACCCGCGCAATTATAGACGGCCCGTAAAGCCTTTATATTCTACGTCCTTTGATTGGGCTGGGTATACATGGTTCCAATCGCGTATCCATATTCTGAAGGAAGATACAAGCCTCGGAAAAAGACCCGGAACTGATTCGCATTATACCGACAGCGTGCCCGGCAAATTACTTACAATAAAACTAGGGGGGGGTGGCCTCATTCAGTAGGGATATGATATGTAATAATTCAGGTAAAGTTTTATGCAGGGTATTGCGTAATATCTAAAAACGAGTACAATGGTTGACTATGGGGGGATATTCCAAATAACGAAGTTTTTATAATAAAACGAATTAAAACAGATGTCTTAAGCTGAATAGCGGTCGGTTACCTTTTCCCGGAGGGATAACGACTCTTGTTTGGCTGGGTTCCGGCTTTCAAGCCGGTGAGGAATAGTGGCGAGGCTTAGGTATTACGTGAACTAACGGTTATTAAACCGTTGGCCCCGCCAGTTCTTTGAAACACGGCAAAATGGTCGGTGTTCGATTTTGTTCCATTATCTTCAAAAGATTCCAGACTGCTTTCCTAACAAATCTTAAACACATTTTGCAAACGACCCTGTAACATTTTCTTAAACTTTATTAATGTCAGGAGTTACCACATGAGTCCGGACAAACGAACCAGTCTTGATCGTAGGATGTTTATCATCGTTTTTAAACTCTTTATCCGAGCCGCGCGGATTATGCTGGCGGCCGCGGTTGTTCTATCGCTGGTCTGGCCGGCCTCGGCGGCAGCCATAACCTGGGATTATGGCGGCACTCCCAGTCTACTTTGGTCAACTGCCACCAACTGGAACCCAGACGGGGTCCCCGGCAGCGGCGATGACGTGACGTTCAACGCCACCGGTGTAGGCACCACC
>JBEKIK010000402.1:0-3035 GCA_050011795.1 Thermoguttaceae bacterium
CGGGCGCCTTGGCCTGGGGGTTGGGCAATATCGCCTTGGGATATTATCTTCTGGGGCGTTATCGCGATGCTGAACCCGCGCAAGATATCCCCTCTCTCTTTGGGAGAGGGGTAAGGGGTGAGCCCCTCACCCTAACCCTCTCCGGGCACCGACCGAAGGTTGGTCGGGAGAGGGGACTTGAGGAAAACCTTTCAGGTCATGCTTTTGCCCGCCGCCCGCCGGAAATCTGCGCCACGTTGGCCGGATTTATTTATAAAGCCACGCAAGTGGCTGTGCTCTTGCTGGCCGCCGGCACGATCCTCGGCGCGCTTTGGGCCGATGTGGCCTGGGGACGTTTTTGGGGTTGGGACGCCAAGGAAGTTTGGGCCCTGGTGTCGCTGCTGGTATACATAACGATCTTGCACGGCCGATACGCGGGTTGGTCTGGAAATTTCGGCCTGGCGGTCGGCTCCGTGCTCGGCGCGACCGCGATCCTGATGGCCTGGTACGGCGTGAACTTTTTCCTGGGCAGCGGACTGCATTCCTATGCCTCCGGCGCGGGCGGACAATGGGAAGTGGGCACGGCCATAGTCATCAATTGGATCTTTGTCCTTGCCGCCGCCTTCCGCTACCGCCTGGAAACCGGAACCCCCGCGATAAAGTGAAATGACCTACTGCCTCAACCAACTTGGTTTCACACGTTGGGTGCCATGGCCACGCTTGCATGGCCATGCCATGCACAAGTCACATGCTCACGCGAGCGTGAGCATGGCACCCAGCAATTTAAGTCGGTTGATGCACTACTCTTGCTTCAATCGCAGATGAGCCGAAGGCAATGATGCCTCGCGCGTTTGCGGGGCGGACGCTTGGGGCATGGGCAGATGCGTTATCAGCCAATCGGTTTGATAGGCGGCGGGCACTTCAGCCGCGCTCTCCGGCGCCAATGTTTGAATGAATGCCGCCACCGGCTGAGATTGGGCCTCTGGCGCGGCAAGCAAACACAGTTGCCGGTCGGTGGTCATGACTGCGCCGCTTATGGCCGAGGGACATTGTCCCACGATCTGCAAACCCTGGCCGTCAATAACCACGTCCAGGGCCAGGCGATCGTAAGGCACTTGTTCGCCGAGTAAATCAAGATCGGCGCCGGTGCTGAACCGTAAATGCTTTACGGCCGCTTGCAACAGCGAGCGGCCGACAACGCCCGGTCCGGCGACTATCGTGCAGCGTGCCTCCGCCAGCCGGCCGTGATGGAACCGGGCGGTTTGAATCGTCACGTCGGCGGCGCCGCTTAGTTTGTGCGGAAAATTATCGCCTACCAAACGGTCCAAATCGACGCCCAGAAGTTGGCCGGTCGCTTCGCCCGACCAATTGTCAATCGCACGTTCGCCGGGATCTTGATTGGCCCAAATATAGCCGCGAAATCTGCACCTTGATCCAAGTGCGCCCAACTCCGGCAAACCGGCGGCAAGCAAATCGCAAGGCAGTTCGCCGCTTCCGGTATATAACTCAAACCCGCTTGCCGGCGGAGAGGTTTGCCGGTTGCGGACCACGCGGATTTTCACCGGCTCCGGCATATCGATGCCCGGAAGGCGGAAGGCCGCGATCGCCTGCACGCCGCCGGGCAGATTGTCCAGGCTTCCCTCCAGGCCGGTTAGGGTTTGGGAATTGGCGCCCGCGCGCAAGGTCAATTCCCCGGCCCTAACGCGCAAATCCACGGCCGGGCAGGCGGTTTGACCCTGCATGGCCCGTTGCAGAAGCCATCCCAATTGCCGTAACCCGGCGGTTTCGATCTCCGGTTGCGAGGCCAGCAGGACGAGCGTCGGTTTGCGGACGCCCTGTCCGTCGGCGAATGTTTTCCACTGAACCTCGAGCATCCGGCAGCGCAACAGGCATTGATCGGTTTCGGGATCGGCCAATTCAAAGCCTTCGTACAGCACCGCGCCGGGCCTGAGGTTTTTCAGACCGGCCAGGCGCACTTCCAACCCGAGTTGACGGCCAAGGCATTTTGCCTCCTCCTGGGCTGTCCAAGGCAGATGCCGCATTGCGCACCAAGCCGAGGCAATCAGAGTCGGCACAACGCATAAAAGGAAAAATCCCGCCATGCAAATCCGCCGCCGCGTTTTATCGTGCAACTGGAACATCCTTGTTCACTCTCAAAAAAATATAGAAACAACACGGAGATACGGAGGACACGGAGAACAAATCAAAATTTAATTAACTCTACGCACGACCCCATCTTTTAATACGGGAACGTTGAAGTTGATCAATAATCCTACCGGCATTTTACTAAGCTTTAAATATGTAATGAGTTGAGCTTCGTGAATGGGCAAAATGTCTTCGACGGATTTCAATTCTAGAACAACAGTATTTCCAACAACTATATCAAGGCGATAACCGCAATCTAATTTGATATTCTTGTAACTAATGGCTAATGGCACCTGTCTTTTGAAAGGCAAATTACGAACGCTTAGTTCGTGGCAAAGACATTCTTCATAAGCCGATTCCATTAATTCTGGCCCAAGCTCTTTATGAACTTCAATCGCCGCGCCAATGATGGATTCCGTCAGATTTTCATGTTTTAGCGATCCCATCGTTTCCTTCCCTGGCATTGGGATAAATAAATCTTTGATTCTTCTCCGTGTCCTCCATGCCTCCGTGGTGGATTTTATTATTCTTTTATTGATAGTTTTTTTCGCGCCGATTCGTGAAATAATTTGTACCGCGCCAGCATTTCTTCCAGGCTGTCGCCGCCGAATTTGTCGACCATTGCCCGGGCGATTTCAAAGGCGACCACGTTTTCCAGGATGCAACTAGCGGCGGCGACCGCGCAAAGATCGCTCCGTTCGTACGCGGCCGCCTCGGGCCGTAGGGTTTTTAGATTGACCGATTCCAACGGGCGGGCAAGGGTGCTGATGGGCTTTTTCGCCGCGCGGATCACAATCGGCTGCGAGTTGCTCATGCCCGCCTCCAGTCCGCCGGCGTTGTTCGTGGGCCGGGAGAAGCCCAGCGCGGGCGTATCGGCCAGTTTTGGATCGTAATGTATCGGGTCGTGCACT
>JBEKIK010000403.1:0-3035 GCA_050011795.1 Thermoguttaceae bacterium
GTTCCAGCCCATTCAAATCGCCGCCATCATGGCTTTGCGCCATACCGATGCCGCCGTGGAGGCGCAGGCCGCGATTTATCAGCGCCGCCGCGACGTGCTATGCGAGGGCCTGGCACGGATCGGCTGGCCGGTCGAGCGTCCCAAGGCCAGTATGTTCGTATGGACAAAAATGCCCGAACCCTGGGCCTCGCAAACCACTTCCTTCGAATTCGCCATGAAACTGCTGCAAGAGGGCGACGTGGCGGTCAGCCCGGGCGCGGGCTTCGGTCCGGCGGGCGAAAGTCACCTGAGGCTCGCCCTGGTGGAAAACGAAAATCGACTCCGCCAAGCCGTGCGGCAAATCGGGCGCTGCCTGGGGAAATAGGGTCTTTGTGATGAATGAACACGGCCAATAATCAATTTGCGGCATCAAGCATCTCAAAACGGGTATTCACGGCCGTTCTTGTGATAAGTTTGGCCGGCGGTTGCCGCCGGACGGCCGAAGATCCACGGAAACCGGAAAAAAAGGATAACCCGGCGCCCGTTGCGGACGCGAATCAAGGATCCGCCAAGTTAGCCGGCTCGAAGAGTTGCCGCGACTGCCACGAGGAGTTTTACAAGCTCTGGTCGGTCTCGCGGCACGGCCTGGCCATGCAGCCTTATACCGCGGAGTTGGCCAAAACTTTTTTGACTCCGCAGGAAAGCGAAGTCGCCGTCGGTAAACGCAAATACCGGGCGGAAATCGGCGAGGGCAAAGGTTGGATCAAAGAGACCAGTCCGAACGGCCAACGGAAATACCCCATCGCTCACGTCATGGGCGGAAAGAACGTCTATTATTTCCTCACGCCCCTGGATCGCGGCCGGTTGCAGGTGCTGCCCGTCGCTTATGACGTGAATAATAAATCCTGGTACGACGCGGCGGCCGGCGGCGTGCGCCATTTTCCCGACCGCCGCGACGAGGCCCTGGATTGGACCGACCGCATGTTTTCCTTCAACATCGCGTGTTTCAACTGCCACGTGAGCGGACTTTCGACCAACTACGACCTTGCGACCGATACGTATCATACCGCCTGGGCCGAGGCAGGAATCAGTTGCGAATCGTGTCACGGGCCCGGTGCCGAGCACGCCCGAGCGATTCAGGCAGGCGTCGCAGGCCACAGTTCGACAGACATCAAAATCATCCGCACGAAAGAATTTTCCGCCCAACAGATCAACGATATGTGCGCAACCTGTCACGCCAAGTTAGTCCCCTTGTCGGCCGGTTTTCCGCCGGGCGACAAGTTCTTCGACCACTACGACCTGGTAACGCTCGAACAGCCGGATTATTACCCCGACGGCCGCGATCTAGGCGAGAATTACACTTACACCTCATGGTTGATGAGTCCGTGCGTCAAGTCGGGCAAACTGGACTGCAATCACTGCCACACGCCCAGCGGAAGGATGCGGTTCCAAGGAGAAAACTCCAATCAGTCGTGCATGCCTTGCCACGAGGATTATGTTAAGAACCCCGCCGGGCACGGCCGGCATCAGCCGGGGAGCAAAGGGAACGAGTGCATAGCCTGCCACATGCCCATGACGCGATTTGCCGGGATGGGGCGAACGGACCACTCGATGTTGCCGCCTGCCCCTGCCGCGAGCATGGCCTTCAAATCGCCCAACGCATGTAACTTGTGCCATACGGACAAGGATGCCGTCTGGTCGGACGAGTGGGTTCGCAAGTGGTATCCGCGCGATTACCAGGACGAAGTGCTTCGCCGCGCCGAGTTAATCGACCAGGCCCGCAAAGGGCAGTGGAAGCGTTTGCCCGAAATGCTGGCCGAACTAAAGAAGAAAGACGGCGATCCCATTTTCAAAAATTCCCTGGTCCGATTGTTAAGAGGCTGTGACGACGAAAGTAAATGGCCGGCTGTTTTGGACACGTTGCAGGACGCATCGCCGCTGGTCCGCTCCAGCGCGGCTTCGGCCCTGGGCGATCACATTACGCCGCAGTCGCTCGGTGCGCTGCTTGCGGCATCCGCCGACGAGTCGCGATTGGTGCGGATTCGCTCCGTAATGTCCTTGGCGGCCTTGCCGCCCGACCGGGTGCAAAATGATCGCGATCGCCGGAACCTGGACCGAGCGGTCGATGATTTCATGGCGGCCATGACTGCCCGGGGTGACGATTGGGCATCGTATGCCAACGTGGGCAATTTTTACCTGGATCGGCGCGACTTCGCCGCTGCCGCCGGTTACTTCGAAACGGCCGCCAGATTGGAGCCGCGGCAGATCGGTCCCTTGGTTAATGCGGCCATCGCATATAGCAACCTGGGCCGAAGCGACAAGGCGGAAGAGTGCCTTTTGCAGGCGTTGAAGCACGAAGGCGACAATGCGGCGGCGAATTTCAATCTTGGGCTGCTTAGAGGCGAGCAAAAACGTCTGCCCGAAGCGGAAGCCGCCCTGCGAAAGGCCCTAAAGGCCGATCCCCAAATGCACCAGGCGGCGTACAACCTAGGCGTGCTCCTGGCCGATAAAAGTCTAGACCAGGCCGTCGAGTGGTGTCAAAAAGCGCACCGGCTTCGCCCGGACAACCCTAAGTACGCACATACGCTGGCTTTTTATCTGAGGCAAAAGGGCGACGGCGATAGCGCCGTGGAATTGCTGCGCCAAGTTATCCGGCGTGATCCGATCTACTGGGATTCTTATTTGCTGCTCGGACAGATTTACGAAGACCAGCGAGAATACCAAAGGGCCGCGGCGGTATATCGCGACGCCTTGAAAATGGAGCAGTTGCCCAGTTCTCTGCGTCAACAATTGGAGACGAAGGTCCGCGCGATCGAGAAATAAAGCGGGAAAAACTCCCGGAGCAAGCTCCGGGGCTAAACAAGGCATTTTCCCGCAAAAAACCGCTTTCGGTTTCGCGGAAAAAAACATCTACGTTTTATTTTTTTCATCGAACTTATTGACCTTTGCATAGTTAATGATCCTTTTCCAATGGTAATTTGGCGTAATTGAAAAAGGATCGTAAGAGTACTTGATTATGGTGTTGTTTTTCGATGGAGTAAAAGACTTCGGTATGC
>JBEKIK010000404.1:0-3034 GCA_050011795.1 Thermoguttaceae bacterium
ACGTGGCCGGACAGGAAAAGGAGACAATGGCTATACTGGCTGAAACGGCGAAGGTCTCTGCGAAGCAGATCGCCCTGGTGCTGGGAAACAAGATAGGCAGTTCGCACGTGGGCATCAACGAGACGGAACGCCAAACCATACTCCAGCAATGCGGAAAAACAATGGCGGACCTGGGGTATGCGTGACCGATGCGATTAAGAGCTTATTCCAAAAGCCCTGCCGTCATCCTGAGTGCAACGAAGGATCTACGTAAGGCATGGCAGATTCTTCGCTACGCTCAGAATGACAAATTCCGTTTTGGGATAAGCTTTGAGTATCAGGTAAATTGGCCGCCGAATTGCTTTTCGACTCGATTATAAAGCTCCTTGATATGCTCGGCTTTGTCGGCTGGACAGATCAAGGTGGCATTCTTGGTATGGATCACGATCAGGTCCCGGCATCCCATCATGGCGATCAGATGATCCGGCTCGCTGGAAGCCACAAGGCAATTCGAGGTTTCCGACAATATGTGTTTTTCGGCGGCAAGGGCATTGCCGTTTTCGTCGTGCGGGCAAGTTTGGGCAAACGATGGCCACGAACCGACGTCCAGCCAATCCAGCGGCATGGGAATGGCGGCCATGCGGACTTCAGACAGGCGCGAGGCAGGCTCCATAACGGCGTAGTCTATGCTGATTTTCTTTAGCATGGGATAAATTTTGGCAAGCGTCTCGTCTCTTTGCGAAGTATCCCAGGCCCGGGCGATGGCCGTAATGCCCGCGTAAACCTCCGGTTCCAAACGACTGATGCAATCCAGCATCGTGGCGGCCGACCAAACGAACATGCCGCTGTTCCACAAATAAGCCTTCGGTCCTTTGCGGAAGTATTTTTCAGCCGCGGCCGGAGGAGGTTTTTCCTTTATTTGCCTTACTACGTATGCCCCGCCCGGAATCGAATCGCCCAGCTCCAGATACCCGTAACCGGTGGCCGGTCCGGTGGGAGCGATGCCGAAAGTGACCAGGGTTTGCGGATGCCCCTCGACCAGGGCAAATCCGCGGTCGATGATCTTCTGAAATTCATCTATCGGCTCGATGAGGTGATCGGCCGTAAGCACGGCAAATACGGCTTGGGGATCTTTGGCGGCCAAAACGGCGGCGCTTAGTCCGATGGCGTTGAGCGTGTCGCGGCCCATCGGTTCGCCCAGGAAATTTTCTTTTTCCAAGGCCGGCAAAGCCGCAAGGATCGCCTCGCGGTGCTTCACTCCGGCGCAGACGTAACGCCGCGAGGCCGGAATCAGCCCTTCCAGCCGCTGGAAAGAGATTTCCAACAGGCTCTTGCCTTGAATGAACGGAATGAGTTGCTTTGGCAAGCCGGCGCGGCTCATCGGCCAAAGCCGGGTTCCCGATCCGCCGGCGATTATCAAGGCATATCGCATAAACCTACTTTTTGTGCAATTTCATATATTCGTCGTAGATCCAGGTGTAGGTTTTTTCCAAGCCGTCGTACAGTTTGGTGTTCGGTTCCCAACCGAGCAATTTTTTTATGAGCGTGTTGTCGCTGTTGCGCCCGCGCACGCCCTTCGGAGCGCTGAGGTCATAGGTTCTCTTGAGTTTCACGCCGGCGATTTTCTCGACCATATCGACCATTTGATTGATGCTTACCAGTTCGCTCGATCCAATGTTCAGCGGTTCAAGGACGTCGCTTGCCAGCAGCATTTGGATGCCTTTTAGGCAGTCGTCGATGTACATGAAGCTGCGGGTTTGCTCGCCATCGCCCCAGATGTTGATTTCACGTTTGCCGTTGGCTTTGGCATCGATGATCTTTCTGCAGATGGCGGCTGGGGCCTTTTCGCGCCCGCCGTCCCATGTGCCGAACGGTCCGTAGACATTGTGGAACCGGGAAATGCGGACCCAAAGTCCGTAATCTTCGCGGAAGTGGCGGCACATCCGCTCGGAAAAAAGCTTTTCCCAGCCGTAGCCGTCCTCGGGCATGGCCGGATATGCGTCTTCTTCCTTCAAGGCCGTGACGTTTACGTCCTTCTGTTTGTCGGCGTTGTAAACGCAGGCCGAAGATGAGTAGAAGTATCTCTCGACCCCGACCTTCACCGCGGCCTGCAGCATGTGCGTGTTGATCAGCACCGAAAGCATGCACAGGGCCTTGTTGTTTTCGATGAATCCCATGCCGCCCATGTTCGCGGCCAGATTGTAAACCGTGTGCGCTTGCTGGGCGGCTTGCTCGCACGATTCCTTTAGATTCAGATCCAAGACGAGGTTTTCCACGTCGTCGTATTTTTGATACCACTCGTGATAGGGCTTGATATCGACGGCGCGGATTTTTTTGTAACCCTGCCTGCGCAGATCGGCGACAAGATTGCCCCCGATAAATCCGCCGCCGCCGTTTACCACAATTAACTGATCTTTCATGATTATCTCCGATATATAAGGAACTTGTCTTTGGAATTGAATCCTGCCCTGCCGTGTATTCACGGCGGGCTATATAATTAAACCACTTCCGCTCCGTTGGTGGCCTGGCATACGTATACGGCCGGTTTGTGGCCGGTTTGTTTCTGATAGCCCTTGGCAGTGTGGCTGACAAAATCGTCGGCTTCTTGGGCCTTTATAAGCGCCATTGCGCAACCCCCGAAACCGGCCCCGGTCATGCGGGCGCCGTAACAAGCCTTGTGCGACCGGGCGTTATCGACCATCGCATTCAGCGCGTCGCTGGAAACCTCGAAATTATCGCGCAAATCCTCGTGGCTTTGGTTCATCAATTGGCCGAGGGCGGCGGCGTCGCCGCGACGCATGACCTCGGCGGCCTTCACGGTCCGCTCATTCTCGCCGATAACGTGCAACGCCCGGCGGCGGGTGATCGGCTCCAAGCCGTCGGCCTCCTTGAGGAATCTTTCCATGCTCACGTCGCGCAGGGCCTTTACCTTGAAAAATTTGGCCGCGGCTTCGCACTGCGCGCGGCGCTCGTTATATTTTGAATCGACCAGGCCGCGCCGAGTGGATGTATCGAGCACCACCACCGCCACGCCGGGCGGCAGAGGAACAAGTTC
>JBEKIK010000405.1:0-3033 GCA_050011795.1 Thermoguttaceae bacterium
CGGCCAATGCATGGGGAATTTCGGGCAAAACTTTTTCTATCGGCAGTGCGGGCCTCTGAACATGGGCCGTCATTTTCTCGAACGTGCCCTTGTATTGGCTGCCCTCGAACGGAGCGGAACCGGACAGGAGTTTATAAAGCGTGCAGCCCAGGCTGTAAATGTCGGCCCGAATATCCACGGCATGACTGTCGGAGGCCTGCTCCGGGGCCATGTAATCGGCCGTGCCCATGGCCTGGCCGGAGTGGGTCATCTCTTCTTCGGACTGATCGAAATGAAATCGGGCCAGCCCAAGGTCCAGAATTTTTACTATTCCTTGAGGCGTGAGCATGAGGTTCGAGGGTTTTATATCGCGGTGGACCAATCTCTGTTGGTGCACGTATTGCAGGCCCAAACAAGCCTGGCGGACCAGTTCGCAGGCGTCGGCCGTAGGCAACGGGCCCAAGCACCGCACCAGGCGCCCAAGGTCCATGCCATCGACGAATTCCATTATCAGCACCGGCGGAACGCCAGTGCCACCCGCCCGGGCATCGTACGCCCGGACTATATGCGGATGGTCAAAACGGCCCACGGCCTTCATTTCCCGCTCGAATCGGGCAATCGCGCGCTCATCTCCGGAGCGTCCTCGGGAAAGGATTTTAATCGCCACCACGCGGTCGAGCTTGGTGTGCAGGGCTTTATACACGGCCCCCATGCCGCCCTGGCCCAATTCCTCCAAAATCCGATATTCGCCGAAATCGTTTGGGAGCGGCACGGGCGGAACATCGTGTGCCACTGGCATCTTGCCAGTGCTTTGTTCAGGCTGCACTGGCGGAACGCCAGTGCCACCCGCCACAGAGCCAGTGCCACCTTTAATATTCCGTGCCCGATTTAGAGCGGCCTGACACTGCGATTCATTTAAAAAAGAGTCTCCCGGCGCAGGTTCGCGGAGTTGCGTTACCAGGGTATCGGCAACGTCATCGACCGTGGCAATGGCCGCCTGGCACTGCCGGCACGATTCCAGATGCTCGGCAATCGCCGCCCAATCCTGCTGGGATAAACGGCCAAGCGTGTAGTTTTTCAATTCATCCGTCGTGGGACATGCCGTGGCGACCATGATTTAGTCCTTTTTTATTACAAATTCACCCCACAAGATATAACGCAGGGGTTTGACATCAATTATCGAACGGGCAAGATACGGAAAGCAAGGGTGGACGATCTTGGACCCATTTACCAGTGATAAACGAACAAGTACGTAGTACGGGGTACGGAGAAAGGTTCGTGGAGAAAAAAGTCGTAAGTATTTACCCTTGTTCAATTTGCAATTTTCAATTTGCAATACTACCCCTTTCAGTCCGTGCTGCTATTGCCTTCATTTTGCAGTATTACCTCTGCAAACCGGCCAATTCCTGGCGGAGCCTAAGCAGAACCCGGGACTTTGCCTTGTAGACCGCGGCGAGCGACATGCCCATTTCGGCGGCCACGTCGGCTGCCTGGCGGCCCTCGACGGCCGTTTTCCACCAGGCCTCCCAGGTGCGCGGCTCGAACTCGGCCTGGACCAGTTCCACCGCCCGGCGGGAAAGAATTCTCTCGGCCTCGATTAAATCGGCCTCCGGAGACTGTCCCGTTTCCGACTGGGGACCGTCGCATTTTTCGCGTGGAGAAAAAATGGACTGTCCCATTTCCTCAGGCTGGGGAATTTCCCGCATGTGCTCTTGCGCCCGGGTTCCGCCCTGTGCCTGCGCCCGGCCTGCATTGCGCCGAAAATGATCGCAAATTTTACTGTGTGTGATGCTCGACAACCACGACATAAAGCTGCCGTGTGGGTTTTCTCGCTGGAAATCGGCCACGTGCATGGAAACCGCCGCAAACACCTCCTGGACCGCGTCGGCCGCGTCTTCGGCCTTCAAGCCCGACTTTCGGCACCATCGATACACCACCTGCCCGTATAAATCGACCAGCCGCCGCCAAGCCTCCGGCCGCCGCGCCTTGACGGACTCCAGGAGCGTCGATGAAATCGTGCCTCGTTTATCAGAGTGCATGGAATCCACGATAGCCTGAGCAGGGATGGATGTCCAGATTTAACCGTTAGGTGGTACTGTTGGTTTGTAAAGCTGCGACCATTGGTCGCGCTTGTAAAAAAGGACGTTACACATCTTTTCACGCGACGGGCACCAACTGAAGGTTGGTCGGTCGCGGCTTTACAGACTTAACAAAACAGCCATCCCCCACAAAAGGCGGGCATGGTTAGCACAAGCCAATAAAATTTGCTAGAATGTAATAGAAGTTGGAGCAATGACTATGGATTATTGGATTTGGGCCGTTTTATTGCTAGTCTTGGGCTTATGCCTGGGCATAATGGAGGTCTTTTTCACTTCGGCCGGGCTTTTTGCCTTCCTGTCGGCCGCTTCCATTATCGTGGCCGTAATTCTGGCCTTTCAACAAGGGCAGATGGCCGGCTTTATCATCTTGATCCTTGCCATGGCCGGCATGCCCACGACAGTGGTTTTGGCCTTTAAATACTGGCCGCGAACATCTTTTGGGCGCCGCGTGCTGCTATCGGCCCCAACCAGCCAAGACGTGCTGCCCGAAGATCAGGGCAAAGAATACTTAAAATCGTTAGTGGGAAAGGCGGCCAAGGCTAAGAGCAAGTTGCTCCCCAGTGGGGTGGTGTTAGTCGACGGCCGAAACGTCGAGGCTGTTACCGAAGGCATGCCCATCGAAGCCGGGCAGGAAGTCCGCATCGTCCAGGTCCGGGGCAAGCGGATAGTGGTCCGGCCCATCGAACTGGATGCCCCCGTGGAAACCGCCCAAGACCCTATGCGCCGCCCCATCGACTCCATACTCGAGGACCCCTTCCAAGACCGCCCGGCTTGACAGTTTTTCCCAATCGGGTAGAAACAGACAGTGGGCAATGGACGGTCAATCAGCGTGCGCGCGAAACCGCAAGCGGTTTCTTTAATCCATCAGCCCATTACCAACCGCCAGCAAATAAAAGGAGCACAGCATGTACCTTTTTGCCCAGCCGGAACCGCCCATAAATATAATGAATTATAT
>JBEKIK010000406.1:0-5390 GCA_050011795.1 Thermoguttaceae bacterium
GTACATTACGCCGTTCGGCCTGTAACTGGAAGAAGTTGCCGCGCCCACCATCAACTGATCAACGTTGGCGTTAAACGTAGCCAGGCCGGATAGATCTAGTACCGAGGTATGGTCGGGGAAGGCGCTGCCGCCGGTGCCGTGGAGCATAGTCACCATTATACTGCCGCCGGTGTCGCCGTTGCTGGCGTTTGATACATCCAGCGTGCCATCGCCCGTGATCACGGTTTCGAAACTGCTGGTTGCGGCGGCCCCTACATTGCCCGCATAGAGTGAATAAAGTTGAGTAAAACCACTTTGGGCCGTGGCGTTGGCGCCCACGATTTTCAGCGTGTAGCCGCCGTCGATCTGAGTGGTATGAACCTGTCCCGTGACCGATTGACTATACCACAGGCTTTTGATCGTCTCACCTTCAGTCTTAAGCTCGGTGGTGGTGCCTACACCGGTGGCGTTGAACGTCACGTCATCGGTGCTAACGGGCACCGCGCTTCCGCTCCAGTTGGTGGCGGTAGACCAATATAGGTCGGTGCCACTGCCAGCGGTCCAAGTTTCGGCCGTCGAGGCGGTTGCGGCCGTAAGCGCGCAGATTATCGACCCCGCCAAACTCAGCACGGCAAGCCGCTTAATCTTTTTCGCGAATGTACTCATGGTTGTTCCCCTGTGTGTAATTGGGTTATCCAAAAAAATTGATTATGGAAAATACAATGCCTCCGTATCCATCCAGCCAAGCCCTGGGATGTGCATCCGGTATAAGGCCTGGCAGAAAACACGTTGCGCACGACCATTACCGAGTCAAAGGACAGAGGTATTTTTTCGGCGAAAGAAGAGAAACGGCAGAACCTTGAGGTTTGCGGAACCCCTCACCAGCCGAAGCTCACGCCAGTGCGTGCAACGGTTGACAAAGCGAGAGAAACGCTGCCTCAAGTAAACCTGTAGACACGCCAAAGTAAATCCAAACGGCGGCTGCCGTGGCGCTGACGAACAGCCCTCAACATTATTAGAAGTTTAAGAATATCAGTTTTATGCGCATTTGTCAATAATCCCCCTCTAAAAATTAATTCCCCCGCAATACCTGTGGGAGGGGGTAGTCAGGGCATCCGATACCAATTCTTATTCAAAAGTGCATAAAAAACTGAATGGAATTAAGGTCAAATCGACTGGGTGTAACCGGTCTTCCGCTCCCTCGTAAGTCCTTGAATTACCGGAATTTGCGAATTTTTGTCTGCGTCAAAGGTGTATGTTTTGGCAAAACATTATCGTGAACATTTCACGGTTCTCGACGAAATTATGCAGGTCGCAGGATTTTTTTAGTAAATCCCGGTTTTTTAGGCCAGTTTCAACATTAAAGCAGGTCAAACCCCAGACCCCTGTGTTTGTAGTTTTTCCAAATTCACGGCGGACGTCCGGTTACACCCAAATCGAATTTATCCATAATGGATTGCGAAATCGCAAGCGGTTTCGTACGAATCCTCGATAAGCGGCACGTTTAACACCTTTTAAAACCGGCGTTGAATTAGACGTTCCTCGATCACGCGAAAAACTTGCCTGGCGACTTCCTGCTTAGTGCCGGCAAAATTCGCCGCCGCCCGTCCCGATGCGTCGAGGATTTCGACTTGCGTGTCCGGGGCGTGAATCGCCCGGGGACCGTTAACCACTATCAGATCGCAGTTTTTCCGTTCGAGTTTTTGCATGGCCCTGATGCGCGGGTCCTCGGTTTCCAGGGCGAAGGCGACTATCCATTGTTTTTTTTTGGCGGCCCCCAAAATTGCGACCACGTCGGGCGTTTCGACCAGGTGTAGCGCAAACGAATCGCCCGTTTTGCGAATTTTGTGCTTGGCCACGCTCCCGGGTCGATAATCGCAAGGGGCCGCCGCGGCAATCAAGCCGTCGCAGGCGGGAAACAATTTCAAGCAGGCCTCCAGCATGTCTTCGGTCGATTGGACCGAAACCACCTCGGCCTTTTCCGGATAAACGACGTCGACCGGTCCGCTGACGACCACCGCCTCGTGCCCTGCTTCGATGACCGCCGCCGCCAGCGCCGCTCCCATCCGCCCGCTGGATGCGTTGGTCAAATACCGCACCGGATCGAGATACTGCCGCGTTGGGCCGGAAGTTATAAGGATGCGGGACATTTCGGAAGGATGAAGGCTGAAGGATGAAACCGCTTGCGCTTTCGCAATCAATATAGTGGGCAGTAAACTGCCCACCCCACTCACTAACAACTAACCACTTTTTTCATTCAATTTATCCAGGATTATTTGGAAGATTAGCTCGGGTTCGGCCATACGGCCCGCGCCGATCGCGCCGCAACTGAGGTAGCCCGATTCCGGATCGATCAGAGTCGCGCCGTCGGAGCGTAATTGCGCGACGTTCCGCTGGACGGCGGGTTTTTGCCACATAAGCGTGTTCATGGCCGGGGCCATGAGCACCGGCCCGTCGAACGCCAAAAGCACGGTGCTCAGCAAATCGTCGGCCAGTCCCAAGGCGGCCTTGGCAATGATGTTTGCCGTTGCCGGCGCAATGCAAAGCAGTTCGGCCTTTTGGGCCAATTCGATGTGCGGATGCGGGCCTGGACCGAAGACCCGGGTAAGCACGCTTCGGCCGGTGAGGGCCTGGAAAGTTTTGGGCGTAACCAGTTTCGCGGCTGAGCGGGTCATGACTACGGTCACGCCGGCCCCTGCCTGGACCAGCCGGCTGACCAAGGCGGCGGTCTTGAACGCGGCGATTCCGCCGCTTACGCCGATAAGTAGTTCACGGCCTTTCATAGCCCTCAGCCCTCACCCTAGCCCTCTCCCGACCAACCTTCGGTCGGTGCCCGGATAGGGGACGAGATTATAGATTGCGGAAATCCAGTTCGTCGGCAGCGGCGGCTTGCCGGTCGGCCGCGATTTGCACGTTCAGTTCCGTATCCAGATAAATCTTATCCTGCAAGATTTCCTGGATCACGATTTCTATTTTGTTGTCGGTTTTTAAATCGACCAAGGCCCGGGCGCCGGAATTCAGCGCAACCAGGCGTTTTTGGATCAGGGTCAGTATGTGACAGATTTCTTGCACGGCATTTTCGATCCGATCGTTTACAACGTTATAGCGGTATCGGGGGGCAAAGGCCAATTCCTCCCGGGCCCTGGCCAAGCGCCGTTGGATGGCCTCTTCGTTTTCCGTTCCCCTTCCGCGGAGCCGGAGTTGAAGTTCCTCCGGCGAGCCGGGCTGAATGAAAATCGAAATTACATCGGCAAAGCGGCCGATTACCGTCAAAGCGCCTTGCACGTCAATCTCTAAGACTACCCATTTTCCGGATTTAAATCCAGCGTCAACCTCGCTCCAAAGGGTTCCATACCAGTGTTCTTTGCCAAAAACTTGGCAACACTCGAGGAAATCGCCCCTCTGGCGGCGTAGTTGGAAATCGTCATTAGTAAGGAAATAATAATCCTTACCATCAACTTCGCCGGATCTGGGGGACCGGGTGGTTGCCGAAACACTGGCCGCCAGCGGCACCGGCGCGCGCCGAAAAACCTCTTGCATCACGGTCGTTTTGCCCACCCCGGACGGGCCGGATACGATTACCAGTCTATCCTGAAATTTAGCGGACACAAATTACTCGATGTTCTGTATCATTTCGCGGATGCGTTCGATGGCGGTTTTTATTTCTATCACCTGCCGGGCGATTTCCACGTCGTTGGCCTTCGAGCCGATCGTATTGGCCTCGCGGACCATCTCTTGGGTGAGAAATTCCAACTTGCGCCCGGAACTCTCGGGCAGTTCCATGGTGGCCAGAAATTGTTCCACGTGACTGCGCAAACGCACGATTTCTTCCGAGATATCGGAGCGGTCGGCAAACAAACTGACTTCCTTGATCAGGTCCGACGGATCGAGCAATACGGCGTGTTTTTCCAGGATTTTTTGCAGTTTTTCGTGCAATCGGGCGCGATAATCCTCCACGGCCCGGGGCGAGCGGGTTTCGACTTGATCCAAACTTGCCGCCACCGACCTGCAATTGGCCGCCAGATCGGCGGCCATGGCGCGGCCCTCTTCGGCCCGCATCCGGCCGAGATGTTCCAAGGCGGCCTGAAGCGTCCGGCCGATCAGCGGCCAATCGTCTTCGGCATCGTGGAGAATCATCGATTCTTCGTTGACCACGCCCTCCAGCGGCAACAGGGATTTTAGCGAAATATCTTCCTTCAAATCCCAACGGCGTTTTAATTCTTCCAGTTGGTTGCGGTAGCGTTCCAGCACCTCGACGTTAAGGCGATAATCCTCGGCCGCGCGCAGGCGTTCCACCCGCAGGGCGACTTGAATCGTGCCTCGATGAATTACCCGGCGAACGGTCTCCTCGATATGCGGCTCCAACGCGGCGTAACCTTCGGAGGAGCGCAGGGCAAGTTTGAAAAAACGACTGTTGATCGCGCGCACCTCGACCGATACGGCCAAACCGTTTTCCTGGCAATGCGATTCGCCAAAACCGGTCATGCTCAATAGCATGAGAAGATCACTCCGCTATCACTGCGGCTTGCTTGGTGTTGATGGAATTTTACTTACGTCCGTATCGGTACGATAACTGACCGGGTATGACGTCACTGTTACTTGCCTGGTGTTGCAGGAATTTCACCGGCGGGTTGTTCGCCGCTCGGAGCAGGCTGTTTTTCCATGGGAGCGGGCTGTTTTTCCTGGGCGGCGGGAACCGAGCTTTGTTGCGCCGGCGCGTTGCCCGGTCCCAAATTCAGCACGTCTTTTGTCGTCCCCATGAGGCGTACGGAAATAATGCAAAGGATGATCCAAAAAGCCGCCGCGCCGATGGTAATTCGCGTGAACAAGTCGCCGGCTTTGGTGCCGAACGCGCTTTGACCGCCCATGCCCCCAAAGGCGCCCGCCAATCCGCCTCCTTTGCCGCGTTGGATGAGTATCAAAACGATTAAAAAAATCCCCGTTAAAATCAGGAGGATCATCATTACGATATTCATTATGGTTTCCTTATGGTATGGTTTTCTTATTGTGTTTTAAGACCCCGGATGGTTAACCTCGCTTTACCCCGGCAATTATGCCCAGGAATTGATCGACTTTCAGGCTGGCCCCTCCTACCAGTGCGCCGTCTATGTTCGGCTGACGGAGCAAATCGGCGGCATTATCGGGCTTCACGCTGCCGCCGTACTGGATACGGACCTTATCGGCAACCGATTGATTATAGCGTTCGGCCATGATCTTGCGAAGATCGAGATGTACTTCCTCCGCTTGCCGGGGGGTAGCCACCTTGCCTGTGCCGATAGCCCAAACCGGCTCATAAGCGATTACCGACTTTGCCATCTGCTCTGCGCTCAGTCCGGCCAAGGATCCATCGAATTGCCTGCGAATTACGTCCAAAGTCCGGCCGGCCTCGCGCTGGGCGAGCAATTCGCCCA
>JBEKIK010000407.1:0-4919 GCA_050011795.1 Thermoguttaceae bacterium
CGTGCCGGCGGGGCAGGGGGTGATCGTATCGCCGGCCGACGGCAAAATCACCGAGGTGGCGTACCTGGACCACGAAGAGTTTATCGGCGGGCCGGCGGTGCGGATCAGCATTTTTTTGTCGATCTTTAACGTGCATCTCAATCGCGCTCCGGTAGAGTCGCGGGTAATTGCCTTGCGTTATGCCCCCGGCGGATTTCTGAGTGCCACGCGCCCGGAAAGCGCAATAAGCAACGAAAACACTTGGATCGGCATGGAAGAGGAGTCGCCGCCCCATCGGAGATTGATCGTGCGGCAGATTTCCGGGGCCATCGCCCGGCGGATCGTGTGCGATCTGCGGCCCGGCGAGGTCCTTGCCCGGGGACAGAAATTCGGCATGATCAAATTCGGCTCCCGCACCGATTTGATTCTATCGCATACCCAAGAGCTTAAACTTGAAGTAAAAGTGGGCGATCGAGTCAAAGCCGGAAGCACCATGATGGGGAAATGGTAAAAATAGGCTATAGGCTGTAGGTCAAGAACTGAAAACTGAGAACTGCAAACTAAACTGTCCACTGTCCACTGTCCACTGTTCACTGTCCACTGTTCACTGTCCACTATTATATGAAAATCAACGATTTGGAACTGTTTCTCGTAGCCGTTAGGCTTGAAGAATTGAAACAGACCGTGCGTTCGCTGCTGGTGCGATTGGTAACTGATTCGGGGACTGAAGGTTGGGGAGAGGCATCGAGTAACTGGCAGGCATCGGATCTACCTAGGCGGCAAAATGCGCTCTTGGCCGTGCTCAAAGGGCGAAGCATTTTCGACATCGAGGAGTTGCACACCCTCGATGCCTTGTCCGCCGCCAACCTGCGCTCGGCGGTGGAGATGGCCTTTTGGGACCTGGCGGGCAAAGCGGTTGGGGAGCCGTTATATAACTTGTTCGGAGGCATTTACCGGCGGCGGATTCCAGTGGCAGTCCGTTTGCCGGGCGGACACCCGGACCGGGTAGGCAAAATCGCCCGGGAACTGGCCGCGCAGGGTTTTCACAACCAGGTGATCGCCTCGAGCGGCCGCGTGGAAAACGATTTACACGTCCTGGCTGCGGTTCGGGAAAACGTGGGCGATGGGGTGCAACTGCGCCTGGACGGGCAGGCCCAATACAGCCCGCAAATCGCCCGCGATCTGTGCGCCGAATTGGAATACGCCGATTTGGAGTTCTTCCTTGATCCGCTTAACACCCGCGAGCTTTATCCCCTGGCTTCGCTGGGTCGGCAGACGCCTGTGCCCTTGGGCGTTTGGCGGGCGATCCACTCGCCGGCCAACGTGCTGGCCGCGGTGCGCTGCGGGGCTGGAAAATACCTCATGGTGGACTTCGAGCAGATCGGCGGCATCGCACCAGCCCGACAATGCGCGGCCATTGCCGGCGCCGCAACGACGCGGGCGCTGCTGGGCGGCCGTCCTTCGCTGGGACCCGGCACGGCCGCCATGCTGCACCTGGCCGCGGCAACGGCGGCGTTCTCGGGCTGTCAGGAATGCGCTTTGCACCAACTCCGCGATACTGTGCTTAAAGACCCCTTGGAACTGACGGACGGCATGATCACAGTTCCGCAAGGGCCGGGGCTTGGCGTGGAGATAGATCGGAAAAAAATGGAAAAATATGTAGTTTAAACGCAGAACGTAGAACGCGGAACGCAGAACGAATAACATTATGAAAGGGAATCCCAATGAATCCAAAAGATAAAAATGATTTACCTGTACGAACCACCAATTATGCATTGCGAATAATTCGTTTATACACGGTAATTCCAAAAAATGCCGTTGGCGAAGTCATAGGTAAACAATTGCTAAGAAGCGGCACTTCCGTAGGGGCGCAATATCGGGAGGCACGCCGATCTCGATCGGCGGCGGAATTTATCAGTAAACTTGGCATCGGTTTACAGGAATTAGATTGTCAAATCGAAAATTATCCCAGCCAAACGCTTATCTGATCTTCTTAGAAGAAACAAATGAACTAATCGCTATTTTTGTTTCATCAGCCAATACAGCTAAATTAAAAAAGTAGGTGGGATTTTCTTCTGCGTTCTGAATTCTGTGTTCTGAGTTCTGCCTTAGCTTCTGATATAGTCCTTCATAAAGCGGTTTTCCATGGCCAGGTTGTCGTGCTGGGCCTTGACCAGGTCGCCGATGGAAATAATGCCGATCAAGCGGCCTTCCGCAAGGATTGGGATGTGGCGGATTCGTTTGTCGGTCATCAGGCCCATTACTTGATCGATACTGTCGCCGGGCGTGGCGGTTATAAGCGGGGAACTCATTACCGTGGTCACCTCCACGGCGGCCAATGGCAGATTGCTTTTCGCGCAGTGGTAAAGTATGTCGCGTTCGGTGACAATGCCCAGCAATTCCTGTTGGCCCGAGGGCTCTTGCCGAGCCACAAGCAAGGAGCCTACCCGGCGTTCCACAAGCGTATGCGCTACTTCGTCGAGCATGGTTCCAGGAGGAATGGTGTGTACCGCGCTTCCCTTTGCACTAAGAATGTCTTGGAGGGTCATGGTCATGTGCTCCAAAAAAGTAAATGATAGGACAAGGCTTTTTGTCCATGCCTGATAGTAACACTGATATTTTAGGCCGTGGGCAACGCGGGGTCAAAGGCGAAAAGAAGGGTTCAGGGTTCAGAGGTCAGGGTTCAGGGGTTGGGGGTGGGGATTCATTTTTTGCTTTTGACGGGCGGAATTTTGCCGCGTCCACGTAACGATATTCGCCGCCGACGCGCCGGGCAAGCTCTTTCAGGAAGCTATCCTTTTCCGGTTGCTCCGCCGGGCCGAATTCGATGATATTTATATGGATTCCTCCCAACCAACCCTGAATCTTTTCCATCTGTTGGGGCGTGAGTTTGGGATCGTCGCCGTCGGTCAGCAAGAAGATCACGTCGGGCTTCATGGCGGCGGCCATGCGCAGGGCGGCCTCGTGGTCGGTGCCGCCGTTGGCCTCGATGGAATTCAAAAAGCGCTCCACGGCCCTTTTGTTTTGCTCGGTAGCGAACGCCAGTTTGCCCGGCGTGCCGCCGGGATTGAAAAGCACTGGGCGCTGGTTGTAGAAGATGATTTGAAACTGGTGAACCGTATCCAGGTTTTTCAGGCTGGCCAAAAGTTCCGCCTTGACCGCCTTGAGCGAGGCGCTTCCGTCTCCGCCCATGCTGCCGGATCGATCGAACACGTAAACGAACTTGTACCCCTCGCCCGTCAGGCCGAACATGGCGGTCCGGGCCTTTCCGCCGCCCTTGGGTGCTTGGGAAAATCCCAGAGAGTCGAATTCTTTCATGCCGCCGGGATCGTTGCCGGACTTCGACTTATCCGGCTCGGCTCCGAGTGCAATGGCCGATAGACCCAATGCAATAAGAAAAACAATTCCAAGCGGGCGAATAATACGGCACATATCTATATCATAGATCGGCTTTCAGCGGTCAGCAATCGGGTTTTGAGTCCCGTAGGGTGCGTGAAACGCACCTACTTCATGTGGATTTTTTATGGGTGTGTTTCACACACCCTACTGATTCGTCCATTTCGCGTTTGCCAGCACCACCGATGTTTCGATTTGCCGCGGGGAGATCGTCCAAAACTTTTTTAGCAAGCGGTTTTTCTCGTCGGTGGGCAGAAGCCGATAACCATTCTTCCGGTAAAAAGCCACAGCCCAGGCGGCATCGGCCCAGGTGCCGATCAATATGGGTTTTTCAGTCGTAGGTTCCAGATATCGCAACAATTGCGTGCCGATCCCACGATTCCTTTTTTCCGTTCGGACGTAAGCATGACGGATGAGCGTGAGTTCTCCTTTGTCCTGAATGCCCATTACCCCGATCAAGCCGTTTTCATCGGCAAATCCCCAGAAGCACACGCCGTCGCCGATCTCCCATATCAGTTGCTCCAGCGTCATGTAAGGCTCGTGCCAGCAATCATCGGGTATGACGCCCTTATACGCCGCCGCGGCGTCGTTGACGATCTGGAATATTGCTTCAATTTCTTTGTCCGTGCATTTTCTTATCATATGAGATAATTCCGAAAATAACTCCGGGCACAAGTGCCCGGGCTAAACGGATAAAGTAATATTATTATGAGTCGCCGTGCGGGTGTTGGTGTTTGAGTTCGGCCATCATGAAACTGATGGCGTGGAGATATTCGCGGGCGGAGGCGACGTAGTCGGTGGAGTTGCGGGCATCGTTGGCGGATGTGAGGAATTGATTGAAACGGTCCCAGTCGATCTTCCAGTTTTCGCCCACGGCGGCGTCGCGCAATTGGTTGATGATTTCAATAAGTTTAATGATGAACTTCTCATCAGGCGCGCAATCGCAACTCACATAAGGGCCTCGGCCGAAATGCCGGCCGTCGAATGACGGAATCTTGTCGGTGCGGCGGGAGCGCCGTGACAAGGTCATTATACCGGGTATGACGACAGCCAGAAGTAAAAGCGCGGTAGCCCATTGTCTGATGGCACACAGGCCCATTGCCGCCAAAAAGGCCACGCCGGAAATTGCCCATGCCAAAGGATGAACCCGTCGAGGATTTCGATCGCCAGACGCGCTTGCTGGCCGGCCATCGGCGTCTTGAGCGATTTGCTGATCCAACACCCGGGCGCAAATCACCGTGATGTTATCCGGCCCGCCGCGGAGATTGGCCAGATCGACCAGGGCCTGCACTGCCTCGGCCGGGGGCAGGCAAACCAGCACCGCGCCGATCTCGGCGTCCTGCACCTGACCGGTAAGACCGTCGCTGCACAGCAGAAAGGTATCACCGGGGAGGCAGGGATGCGGGCCTTCCAGATCGACTTGCACATTGGGATTCGGGCCCAGCGATCGGGTAATGATGTTTTTGCCTATGAAGTTTGAAATCGGCTCTTCGTACTTCTGACCGGTCGCTTGCAGTTCCCAAACCAGGCTATGATCGAACGTG
>JBEKIK010000408.1:0-3003 GCA_050011795.1 Thermoguttaceae bacterium
CGACCGCCCCGGCCGCCAGGGCCAGAAGGATTCGGGCAACCACGTTGGCTTTTTTGCCGAGCAACGCATAAAGCACGTGGCCGCCGTCGAGTTGGCCGATGGGAAACAAGTTTATGCTGGTGATGAGCAGTCCGACCCAGCCGGCAAATCCGATCGGGGGGATAATCATGGCATATCCTGGCGGGACTTGTTTTCCCATTAAGGAACTCAGAATTTCAAATAACAAAGGAGTGCCGAACGACTCTTGACCGGGCTTAGGTATTGCTAAAACAGACTTGGACCAGTAGATACCCAAGACGCAGCATATAATCGTGGGGACCAGGCCGGCAAGCGGGCCGGTGATGCCGATATCGAACAACGCCCGGCGATGTCCCATCCGGGCCTGCATGGCAATGACCGCTCCCATAGTGCCGATTGGCTGAATAGGCACGGGAATAAAATATGGAAACGACGCATAAACGCCGTGTCGCCAGGCCTGAATAAAATGGCCCATCTCGTGAAAGATAAGGATGGTCATAAGCGGCACGGCATACTGAAGTCCATGAAAAATCATTAGTTGCCAAGTGTCTTGAGGCTCGGCATTTAAAATCCCTACCAATAAGGTGCTCAGGCAGGTGGCGACAAACAGCACAAGCGGCAGCCATACCCGGCGTTTACGAACAGGGAGTGGTTGCGGCATTTCCTCGAATTGCCAGGCCGCGGCGGGCACGATTTCCACCAGTTCCGCCGGAAAGACTTCCGGCTCGCCTTCGCGATTATCGTATATTTGGCCTTCGTTATTTTCACTCATTTATGTGCTCTCGTTAATCTTGCATCAGGTTATCGATCTTTGGTATTCTATCGTACAATCCGGGGTGAGCAAGGACCGTGATTCGCCCGCCTGTCGCCCGCTCCCCAATAAATGTAGGACGATTTTAAAAATCGTCCAACAAAACGTTCCACCCGGCACAAGTGCCGGGGCTAAACATACGATTAACTCACCACTAACCACTAAATACCAAAATGTTCGACCGTTTTTTTCACCTGACCGAAAATAAAACCACGGTCCGCACCGAATTACTGGCCGGGTTGACGACTTTTCTGACGATGGCGTACATTATTGTTGTCCAGCCGGCGGTGCTTTCGGGCGGGATGTTCAACATCAAAACGGGCATGGATTTCGGCTCTGTTACCACGGCCACATGCCTGTCGGCCGCTTTGGCTACGATCATCATGGGTCTTTACGCCCGATATCCAATCGCCCAAGCCCCGGGCATGGGCGAGAACTTCTTTTTCGTTTTCAGCCTATTGCCGGCCGCCGGGATGATGATCGCCGCGCAGATTACATCGCTCCGGGCAGGCGAAACATCACACTGGCAAATCGGCTTGGGTTTTATGACACCCGCCGCGCAGTTGATATATTTGCAGGACATGACCAATCCCTGGCAAATCGGTTTGGGCGTGATTTTTTATTCCGGGATATTGTTTTTGCTGCTTTCGATGCTTGGCGTGCGGGAAAAACTGATGGAGGCCATAAGCCCCAGCATGCGCAATGGCATTGCCGTGGGCATCGGATTGTTCATCGCCTTTATCGGACTGCAATTCACTCACCTGGTAATTTCCGATCCGGGGACGTGCGTGAAAATGAACGTGCAATTCGCCTCGCCCGATGTCATTGTCTTTTTCTTCGGGCTGATCATAACCGCGGTTTTGCACGCCCGGCGGGTGCGTGGATCGATTCTTTGGGGCATTATCGCCGGCGGATTGCTGGCCGCGGCCTTGCGTCTTGGCCTGCCGTATTTAGGCCAAGGCGTGATGCACTACAAGCCCGTCGCGGAGTCGATGCTTTTGACGAAATTCGCCCTGCCGGCGATAGGGCATTATTCCGACCTGGCGAATCTGGTTTCCGCTCCGCCGAGTATCAAGCCGACTTTTTTTAAAATGGATCCCATTGGCGCCGCGTCGTGGCCCATGCTCCCGTTCATTCTAGTCTTTTTGTTCATGGTCTTGTTCGACACGCTGGGGACCTTGATCGGCGTGGCCGAGCAGGCCGGATTCATCAAGGATAATCGCCTGCCGCGTGCGCATCGGGCGCTTATTTCCGACGCCCTGGGCACCGTGGCCGGCGCGGCTTTGGGCACCAGCACCGTGACCAGTTTTATCGAAAGCGCATCCGGCGTGGAGCAGGGCGGCCGGACCGGATTGACCGCCCTGACGACCGCGGCCTTGTTTCTTTTGGCGCTTTTTTTCAGCCCCATAATCGCCATAATCGGCAGTTATCCGCCCATTATCGCCCCGGCCTTGGTTGTAGTCGGCGCGATGATGATGACCAACGTCACCAAGGTGGAATGGAGAAATTACGCCGAAAGCATCCCTTCGTTCCTGATCATCATCGGCATCCCCATGACGTTTTCCATCGCCGACGGATTGGCCCTGGGCTGCATCGCCTACCCGATCGTCAAACTCTTGGCAGGCCAGGGCCGCGACGTGAAATGGTTGATGTATATTATGGCCGTCGTGCTGATTGCATATTTCGTGCTGGTGGTGAAATAAGATCAAGTGGGCATGGCCTAATCAGGAGGCCAGACATTCTTGTCTGGATGGAAAAAGGCATACTTGTCTGGCCCGATAAGACAGGCAAGAATGCCTGTCCTCCTGTTCAAGTTGATATCCTGGGCAAATCTGCCATAATAACCAGCATGACAGAAACTAATCAGCATCCTCCAGCGGTTTTGATAACCGGGACATCGACCGGCATAGGCGAGGCCTGTGCGTTGGAACTCGACCGGCGGCGTTTTCGGGTTTTTGCCGGGGTCCGTACTGAAGAAGCGGGCGAGCGGCTGCGAAAAAACGCCTCATCACTTCTTACTTCGGTGATGATCGACGTTACCGATGCCGCCTCGATCTCCGCCGCCGTTTCACAAATCAAGGATCAAACCGGTGATTGCGGCCTGGCCGGATTGGTAAACAACGCGGGCATAAGCGTTTCAGGCCCCTTGGAACTCGTTCCCATCGCGGAACTTC